>DATFXE010000220.1:0-8449 GCA_035258585.1 Roseiflexaceae bacterium
TGAAACGCAGTGCCTTCCAGGATGGCACGCACCATTTGGGATCGACTATGGCGCAGGGTGAGCCCGATCAGCGCGCCGCGGGCCAGCGGGTCGGCCTGCGGCCCGCGCTCGCCCATCAGGTGTGGCAGGAAAAACAGCCCCTCGGCGCCCGGGGGCACCTCACCAGCCCGCTGCGTCAGCGTATCGTACGAGTCCGACCGGCCGCCCGCATTCGCAAGCAGATCGCGTACCCAGCGCAATGCCGCGCCCGTCGTTGCGGTAGCACCAAAACTGCCGACGCTCGGTCCGCCATCTTGCGTGATACCATCCACCAGCGCAATCCATGCCGCAGTGCCGAGGTAGATACAGACTTCGCCTGCCGCCAACGCGCCGACGCCTGTGAGGGTGCAGGATGTATCGCCGCCGCCAACCGCCACTAGCGTCCCCGGGGCCAGGCCGGTTGCGCGAGCCGCCTCCAGGGTTACCCGGCCGGCAACTGCCCAGCTGGGCCGAACTGGGGGAAGGATATCTGCCGGCATGTGCGCCAGCTGAACGGCATCCCAATCCCATTGGCCGCGTTCGTGATCGAACAGACCCGTTCCACCCGCGTCGGTCTCATCGGTGCAGATCGCGCTCGTCAGGCGGTAGCGCACGAAGTCTTTCGGCAGCAGCAGCTCTCGCCCGCATGCGAGCACCTCTGGCTGCGTGTCTGCGAGCCATCGCAGCTTCGGGGCGGTGTGGGCCGGGCTGAAGCGCTCGGTCGTCTTGCTTGCGCCGAGCGCTCGTTGCTCGCGGCTCATAGCCTCGCACTGCGCGGCGCAGCGCTGGTCCATCCAGAGCATCGCCGGTACCAGCGGCTGCCCCTGGCCGTCGAGCAGGACCGGCGCATGCATCAGGCCTGATAGTCCCACCCCGGCGATCTGGTCTGGTGTGATGCAGCTTCGATCCAGTGTCTCACGCACCACCTCGATGGTGCTCAACCACCAACTCTCTGGGTCGACCTCGGCCCACAGCGGGCGTGGGTAGCGCACCGCTGTCTCACGGTAGGCGCTGGCGATCTCGGTTCCATACAGGTCGAAGATCGCACAGCGGCACGTCGTGGTGCCCAGATCGATACCCATGATATAGGGCGCTGCCCTCATAGACATCCTCGTCCAAGCTAGTCAGTACTAAGGGTTAAGGGTTAGGGGTTAAGCATTATAATGCTGCAAAGCGCTTAACCCTTAACCCTTAACCCCTAACTCGAGATGTTCACCATCGACTTCAGCCCGCGGCGGTTCGCTGTTGTCTCGAAGGCCTCGCGCACCTCGTCGAGCGAGAAGCGGTGGCTAATCAGCGGCGCAACGCGCACGATGCCATACTGGATGAGCTTTAGCGCCGTCGTGAAGTGGTGCGGGGTGAAATCATGGCTGCCGGTGAAGCGGATCTGGCGGTAGTGGATCAGATTTGGGTCGACGGGCATCTCTGCCGGTGGGTAGGTGCCAGCGAACGCATTAACCCACCCATTGATCGCGGCCATCTCGAGACCTTGCCGAATTGGCTCCGCGCCCCCGACGGCGACGATGACAGCATTTGCGCCGCGTCCCTCAGTTAGCTCCTTGACGCGGGCTACCGCATCCGTCGCGGAAGCATCAATCGCATCGTGAGCGCCTAGCTCGCGCGCCTTCTCCAGCCGTGTTACGATCGGATCGCTCACGATCAGACGCGCGCCACGGTCACGCGCGATCTGTAGGTGCAGCAGGCCGATCGGGCCCGCGCCGACGATGACCACGTCATCGCCCAGATTGATCTCGGTGTAGCCATGGGCCTGGATCACGCACGCGAGCGGCTCGGAAAAGGAAGCTTCCTCAAAAGAAACATTGTCCGGTATCACCCGGAGCTGCGAGAGTGGCGCGATGCCGTAGCCCGCGAAGCCGCCACGTACGCCATGCTGGAGGTTTTCGCAATAGTTGAACACCCCACGGCGACACTGGTAGCACTTGCCACACACGTGGCGCCAATCGGCTACCACCCGCTGGCCGACCTCGATCGCCGGCCGGGCGCCATCAGGCACACTGCTGTCAGTCGGCTCGCCGAGCCCGACGACGACGCCCGCCCATTCGTGTCCAGGCGTACGTGGCAAGCGCATCCCGCCGCTGCCCGGCCGTGGCGCAAGGTAGGCGCGTAGATCACTTGGGCAGACTCCGCAAGCGTGAATCTGGATCAGCGCCTCGCCAGGCCCTGGCGTGGGGTCGGAAACCTCCTCCACGCGCAAGTCGCGCACGCCGTATAGTTGAGCTGCCTTCATCCCTGGCTACTCCTGGTATAGCTCGGCAGAAATGCCTTCCTGGTTGTGGACGGAAGACGGAGGACCGCACTATTCGTCTTCCGTCGCCTGCCCTGAGCGGAGCCGAAGGGTCCGTCCTCCGTCCAGAGAACCCGATACAGAATTCCCCTGAAGCGTCCCAGTGGCTTGCCACAGTGTTTCTGCTGGGTGGGGGTGCAGGGGGCGGCGCAGCCGCCCCCTGCACCCCCACCTGGGGAGGCTCGGAGGGGCCCGGGTACCCTCTGGGTGCCCCCTCCGAGCCTCCCCAGCAAAATCAGTGTGGTTGACCACTAGAGCGCTGCCCATAGATCGCGCACATAGCGAATCGCATCGCGGGCGCTGTCTTCCTCGGTGGCCGAGGCGCCGGCCTCGATGAACAGCGGCCCTGCGTACCCCGCATCCTTCAGAATCTGGAGCGACAGCTTGAGATCGTACGAGCGCGGCTGACCGTCACGCCCGGTCCAGCTCTGCTGGCCATCGGGGCTGTAGGTATACACTTTGACGTGGCAAGAGAAAGCGCGCGGCGCCATGATCCGCATACCTTCCTCCCAAGTGCCATCGATGAAGTTGCCCGTATCTGGGCAGGCCCTGAACCAGGGCGAGTCCACGCGGTCGAGAAACGTGCGGATGTTTTTCGGGTCAGCCGAGGCGCCGCCATGATTCTCGATCAGCAGGTAGATCCCCGTATGTGCTGCCTCGGCCGCAAGCTCGCGATAGCCCTCGCAGATACGGTCGATAGCGGCATGATCGGTTGGGCTGGCCGCCCCGCTGTTGACGCGGATGGCCTCGGAGCCGATCGCCCGCGCCACATAGAACCACTGCTTGAGCCCCTCGATATCGGTGCGGCGGATGGCCTCGTCAGGATTTGCGATATCGCCCATGTCCACCGCGATACTGCGCACCCGCACGCGGTGCTCTTGAAGGGCGGCGCGCAGCTGGTTCAAATACTGTGTTTGCTGGCTCGGGAAGAACGACGATACCAGCTCGATCGTCTCAACCCCGAGCGATTTACACACGCTGGGCATGTCGAGCTGCTTCATTGTCTGGTCGTTCAGGATGGACTGATGAAACAGCCAGCCCGCAATACCTATCTCGTTCATAGAAGCGCTCCTGCGGCAGATTCGCCGCACTGATCAGAACGTCGTCTGAAGATCGAGAGCACGGCCGGAACGTGCCGATTCGATCGCCTTGATCATGATCTCAAGGGCGTGCCGAGCGTGCTCGGCGCTGAGGATCGGGTGCTTGTCCTCGTTGATGCACTCCACCAGATGTTTGACTAGGATCGCCCGCCGGTAGCGCTCGAGTTGGCTGTCCGAGCCGCTGGCGAGCGCGCGCGGCGTAATCCAGCCATCGATACCGGGCGCGGCATCCAAGCGAAAGATCTCAAGTGTGGGCATAGAAGGATCTGCGAGATGATCCCACACATTGATCGTGCCGGCGCGGCCGAAGATCTCAATCTTCGGGCTTTTGGCTGCGTTGACGTTGAATGTCCCGTCGACGACGGCGTAGGCCGAGTTCCCGAAGTCGAGCATGAGCAGCGTGTTGTCGTCGGTCGTCACCTCGATCTGCTTGCCTTTGAACGGCCCGCCACGCACCGTGCGAACCTTCTCGGTGATGCCGGAGAAGGCGACGACCCGCTTGGCCGGCCCGAGGATGCCGGTGATCTCATGAATGCCGTACACACCCATGTCTAACAGTGGGCCCGATCCCGCCTGGTAGAACCAAGTCGGGTCGAGCGGCCACGCGCCGACAGCCGGTCCGCCGTGGGAGCTGCGCACCCGCGCGAAGCACGGCTGGCCAATTGCGCCGGACTCCACGAGCCGCTTGGCCTCCATGCGGCTCGGCTGCAGCATACTGGGTGGTGCGACGACATACTTGAGACCTTTGGCGTTGGCCAGCTCGATCAATGCGTCGGCCTCCTCCATCGTTGTGGCGATCGGCTTCTCGGCGATTATGTGCTTGCCAGCCTCCAAGATCTTCATTGATGTCGAACCGTGCAGCGGGATCGGCGTCAGGTTGATCACCAGATCGATGTCGGAGCGTTCCAGCATCTCCTCGATGGTTGCGTAGACCTCGGGGATGCCATACTCAGCCGCCACCTCCTGAGCACGCTCGATGGCCGGGTCGGCGATCGCCATGACCCTCACCTCGTCCTGCATCTCCTTCAGACCTGGCAAAAACCCATACGAGACAACCGCGATCGTACCAACGCCCAACATGCCAGCTTTGAGCGGTGCGCCAGCCATAGCTATGCTCCCTTGACTTTTGCCACGACAGATATTAACATACTATCACGGTGAAGCTTTTCTTGTCAACTGAATCTCTTGGTGGAGATTTCCTTCATGAGTGATTCGCCAGCATCGACGCCCACTCATACGAGCTCCTCCGGCGCACTTGCGCGCTTGGTGACGTTGGTACCAAGCCTGCGCGAATCCGAGCGCAAGATCGCTGATTACATCCTCGCTTACCCTGAGGAGATTATCTATCTGTCTGTAACTGAGCTGGCCGATCGCACGGACACGTCGGAGGCGACGGTCATTCGCTTCGCGCAGCGGCTCGGCTATTCTGGCTATGCAGCTCTGAAGATTGCGCTCACGATGGATCGACGCGATGATCCACCACCATTGCCAAGCGACCTGACGCCGGAAGCGGGTCTGACATCGATCAAGCGCAAGATCATCCAGGCGAATATTGAGAGCCTGAATGACACGGCGCAGCTTTTAGATGATGAGGCGCTCGGGCAGGCAGTCGAGGTCCTAACCAGCGCCCGACGCATCGAGGCCTACGGTGTCGGCGGATCGGCAGTGGTAGCACACGACGCCTATTTTATGCTGATGCAGATTGGCCTGCCAATCATCGCGCTTACTGACCCACACCTGCAGATGATGTCGGCGGTTCAGCTGCGAAAGGGCGATGTCGCCGTGGCGATCTCGCTTTCTGGAAGGACGCGCGATACGATCGAGGCGCTCCAGACTGCTCGCGATGCTGGCGCGACCTGCATGTGCATCACCCGTTATGCCCGCGCGCCGATTACGCGCGTCGCGCACCTCACGCTCGTCGCGGCAGCGCGCCCGGTCACCGTCGGTGGCCATGACCTGCTGGGGCGTGTCGCGCAGCTCGCAGTGATCGACGTGCTCGCGGCAGCAATCACGCTGGCGCGCCAGGATGCTAGTATCGAAGCTCTCGCACGTGGCCGGCGCGCAATTAGCAGCAGTAGAAAATTGTAGAAGCATGCAGTGCTGAAGTGCGCACCACAGCACTACCCCCGTTGCGTGCCTATTTTCTTGTCAGCCGCAGGTAAAAGCAGCGTATATCCAACCATCCACGAGTCGTATCTTGCGCAATTGCTTCCTCAAACAGATCCTCTATCGCCTTGCCGGCGGCGTCTGCGCAGCGCCCGCCGCCTGCCTTGCACGATCGAAGCACATCGTCCCGACTGGCCTAGGCCGCTTTCAGCCCGCGCTCGTGAATGGTCTGCACTCGATTTGGCGTGGGCAGCGGCACGTCCACCACGGAGTGCTGGATCACCGAATCTTCCTCGACATCGCCTGCGCACAACAAGGTCACCAATTCCTGCACCCGGCTCTTACACGAACCGCAGCCCATGCCAGCGCGCGTGGCCGCCATCACGGCCTTGGGGCTGCGATTGCCGTTTGCGATACACTGGCGGATCGCCCCCTTGCTCACGCCGTTGCAGTTGCAGATCTGGGTGTCGTCGGACAGGTCCTGTAGCGACTCTTGCCTGGCGCCTGCGCCAATGTCGAATAATAGCGCCGCACGTTCTTCCGGCAGCGGCGTGTTGCGGTCGAACGCCTGCAGCAGATAGGCGGCTCTGCCGGTATCGCCCAGCAGGATCGCGCCGATCACTCGGTCGTCGCGGATCACTACTTTCTTGTAGATGCCGCGCTTGGGCTCGCTGTAGAGCACGACCTCATCTTGCTCATCCTGGGCTTCAACACGCCCCATCGAGGCCAGGTCGACACCCATGACCTTGAGCTTTGTCGCGAGCTTTGATCCGTGGTAGGCCGCATCCACGTTCCGCCGCGTCAGATGGTCGGCCAGCACGCGCACCTGTTCCCAGATCGGCGCCACCAGGCCATAGACCATGTCGTGGTGCTGGGCGCACTCGCCCACGGCGTAGATCTGGCGATCGTCAATCGAACGCATCAGATTAGTGACGACAATGCCGCGTTCGACGCTGAGCCCGCAGCCAAGCGCCAGATCGACGTTCGGTTTGATGCCGGCCGCAATCACCAGCATATCGCACGCCAATTGCGAGCCATCCGTAAACGTCAGCCCAGTGACATGCCCATTCCCGACGATGCCGCTGGTCAGGGTATCGCAGTGCACATGCACGCCCAGCGCTTCCATCGCGGCTTCCAGCAACGCGCCCGACTCGCTGTCGAGCTGTTGATTCATCAGCGAGGAACCGCGCTGAATGACATGGACCTCACAGCCATAGCTCAGCAGCCCGCGCGCCGCCTCAAGCCCCAATAGGCCGCCGCCGATGACTGCCGCACGCTTGCTGCGCTGGGCATACGACGCGATCTGCTGGCAATCATCTAGGGTGCGGAAAACGAAGACCCCTTGCTTCAAGTGCCCGGCCGAGTCGTACAGATTATCCATTGGAGGAACAAACGCATGGCTGCCGGTAGCCAGGATCAAGATATCGTATGGCACGCGCAGACCCTGCCGCGTGACCACCTCGCGCGCCGCGCGATCAATGTCGGCGACCGGTGTACCGGCGTGCAGGGTGATGTTATGCTCCGCGTACCAGGCCAGCGGATTGAGAAAGATCTGCTCACGCGATTGGTTGCCGTTCAACACATCCGAGAGCATGATTCGGTTGTAATTGCCGTATGGCTCGGCGCCGAACATGGTGATCGCAAACTGCTCGCCGCCGCCACAGGCCAGAATTTCTTCCACAGCGCGGGCGCCGGCCATACCATTGCCGATCACCACCAGACGTTGTTTCTCACTCACTGCGCGTCCCCTTTCGCTCGATTGTTGCGTGCCTTTGGTTGGTTTGGGGGCTGCGCGCCGACCCCCCACTTAAGCGCTCATAAGGGCAGGTAAGGAAGGGCGCAGCCCTTCCTGATGCCTTTTCTGGTCGTCGAACTGGCGGCCTGGCCGCCAGTTCGACGACCAGAAAAATCTGATCTGGGGCGGCCGGGTGCCCATACCCAGAGGGTACCCGGCCGCCCCCCAGACCCGCACTTGGATAGAACCATACCTACCCTTGTGAGCAGGGAGTGATGACCGCGAGCTGACAAAATCTCAAACGGCTGTTGGTGTGACGATTGATCTCACTCACCGGGGCTGGCCAGCGACGCCTGTCCGGCGCCCGGCGCGAGTGCGCCGCGCTGGCCGCGGCGCAGACGGCCCACCAACACGCGCATCACGATGGCGGGCCGGAACAGGAGTGTGGGCGCTTGGAAGCTCACGCGGCTCGTTGCTGTGCATACTCTGCTATATCTATGCCTTCGTACTTTCGCCACATCCGCCGGTCCTGTTCCGGCACGGCGCCGCCACTCTAGCAGCGCCGGCCGTGCGAGTCTTGCCTTTTCTTGACAAGCGGCCGTGACATTCCTAAAATCAGCCTGTCACGATTGGCATGACCTGAGGGCACGCCCATGTCAGAGCGCGAGAGGGCGATCACGCCGGCCTCCTTCGCCAGCTTCGGCGCGCTGCTGCGCTACCTACGGCAGCGGGCGCTGCTCTCGCGCGCCGCGTTGGCCCGCGCCGCCGGCTACAGCGAAAGCCAGATCGCCCGCCTGGAGCTCGACCAGCGCCGCCCCGACGTCACCGCCGTCCAGGCGCGCTTCGTCCCGGCCCTCGGCCTGGACGCCGAGCCGGCCTGGGTGCAGCGGCTGATCGCGCTGGCCAAGCCGACAACCGGCGCGCGCCTCCGCACCGCCGCGCCTATCCCCACGCTGGCCACCGACCGCGAGATAGCGGCCGAAGCACCTGTGGCCGGCGCGTCGGCCTCGGACCTATCCATGCCTCCCGCGCCGACAGCAGTCGCGTGGCCCGCGGGGACGACCACGTTTCTCTTTACCGACATCGAAGGCAGCTCGCAGCTGTGGGAGCAGCACCCGCAGGCGATGCCGGCCGCGCTACAGCAGCATGAGGTGCTGTTACGTGAGGCGATCGCCCAGCAGCACG
>DATFXE010000221.1:0-5840 GCA_035258585.1 Roseiflexaceae bacterium
GCCCCTCAGGCGTGGATTGCGCGGGTGAATGCCGATAAAGCAACGCTGATCAGACGTATTCGCGAAACCGTGCAACGCGGCGGCTCCATTTTTGTCGGTCCCGATAGTGTTGTGAGAACATTAGCTGGAGAAGAAAACTAAGGGACTCAAAAATTTCAAAACATCCCAGGGATGATTTAGATTTTCCAGATCCCTAACAGAAAGACAAGACCGCCCGCGTGTCCTCCTTTTTGTCCACCTTTGTGTCTTAGTTGTCCTCTAACCAGCGGACGGCGCGTGTGCTTCAATACACTGAGCAACAAGCGATACAGTCTTGTTGATTTGGACAGTATCGGAGGACACGATGATTGTGGAAACCATGATAGAGCGGATAGCTCCGACGATGAAGTATGTCAAGCCAGTACAGAATGGTTCTGCCACCGGGCTGATCGCGGAGGTCTATCGGCAGATGCATACCGACTTCCTGCCTGCGCCGCTTGTTACCCTTCATGCCCCTGTCCCAGCGGTTCTGGCAGGGGTTTGGAGCATCCTGCGCGAAACGCTGCTGGCAGGCGAAGTTGATCGCTCCCACAAAGAGGTGATAGCGGCGACGGTTTCGAAGGCCAACACATGTCCTTTCTGCGTAGACGCGCATACGTCGCTGCTCCATGCAACCTCCAATCACGATGCGGCAAGCGCGATTCTCCGAGGCGACTACGACCGCATCCACGATGAGCAGTTGCACGCCCTCGTGCAATGGGTACTGGCAAAGGGGACATCGAATGCGAATGGTGTGCCTCCGCCACCATTTGCTCCGCACGAGGCTCCAGAGATCATTGGCACAGCCGTAGCATTCCACTACATCAACCGCATGGTCAATGTGTTCCTGGGGGATACATTCCTTCCGCTGCCATCGGCTTTGAAGGGGGTGACCGGTCGCTTGTTGGGCGCAACGGCGGGCAAGCGGTTTGTACGGCGCCTCCAGCAGGGGGGCTCGTTGCGGTTCGTTCCGGATGCGATATTGCCCGATGACCTGTTCTGGGCAGCCGGAAATCCGACAGTCGCAGGCGCGTTCGCCGGGTTTGCCAAGGTGGTTGAGCAGGCGGGCAGCGCGGTTTTGCCTGAGGGCGTGCGCGCTCTCGTCAGTGACCGTGTCCAGGCCTGGAACGGCGAGGCGCTGGGCCTCAGCCGGCGCTGGGTTGAGGACGCAGTTGTTGACCTCAAAGAAGCCCATCGAGCCGCTGCACGCCTGACCCTGCTGACCGCGCTGGCGTCGTATCAGGTCGATACGAGCATCGTCGAAGCTTTCCAGTCTCAATACCCGGAGGATGCTCACCTGATTGCCGCGACCGCCTGGGCGAGTTTTACGGCCGCGCGGCGTGCCGGCGTCTGGTTCGCCGAACCACTCAAGATGGTGGAGAGAGAACGATGAACAACTATTCGATTGCCTTGTTTTTGCACATCGTCGGTGCGCTGGGGTTTTTCGTGGCGCTTGGCCTGGAGTGGATGAGCCTACGCCATTTGCGGCGTGCCACGACCGTCGAACAGGTTCGTGAGTGGATGCGAGTTCCCGGTGAAATGGGTCGGGTGGGGATGATCGCGATGGTCACGCTCCTCGCTGCTGGCTTCTACATGATGGCGACGGTCTGGGGCGGTGTGGCGTGGATCTTGGTGACGCTGGGGACGCTCGTCCTGCTGTCCGTGATCGCGATGGCGCTCAGCCGCGGGCGGCTGAGCGCCATAGAGCGAGTTCTGACTACTGAGAATGAGTCAGTGTCTCCCTCCCTCCACGACTTATTGCATCACCCACTCCTCTGGATCTCCATCCAGACACGCGTGGCGATCGCTGTGGGCATCGTCTTTCTCATGACCGTCAAACCAGATCTGCGTGGGTCACTGCTCGCCATCGGCATAGCCGCCATGCTCGGCCTTGCCTCAGCCCTGCCCATCCTCAGGCGTGCACAAGCGCAGGGAGAGGCGAACGAAACAGGACACGAGTTTCATCGCTCATAACAGTTCTACGTAGCCTTGTCTTCGTGGCTGATGTCGGCTCAACGGTGAAGGGGATCATCATGACGCGTATGGACAATATATCTATCTTGGCGGCAGCATGCACTGAAGAGGGCGCTCGGCAGCCTGAGCATCTGCACCTCTCACGCGGTCGCCCCGGCACCCGCGCCCCACACATAGTTCTGGAGCGCAACGGCAAACGCTTGTGCACCTGCGTCCTGTTCGGCGAGCACTTTGTGCTGTTGACCGGTGCCGACGGCGCCGCCTGGCGCGACGCCGCTTTGCAGGTGGCAAACCGGCTGGGTATTGAGTTGGTCGCACGGTGTATCGGCGCTGGCGGCGACCTGGTGGCTGTGGACGGGTGTTGGCCATCTGCCTATGGTATAAGCTCTAGTGGTGCGGTGCTGGTGCGCCCGGACGGCTTGGTCAGTTGGCGCGCTGAGGAGCGTGTCGACCACCCCGAACAGACGCTGGAGGCCGTGCTGGCCGACTCGTCGCCACTTTTTTATGCTATGCCTTCCCGGCATCGTTATTAGTAGTACAACGAGAGTAGGGAGGTCTGGAGGGCTTTGCCCTCCCGATTCCATCCTCAGTGAGGGTGCGAGCGGCGGCAAAGCCGCCGCTCGCACCCTCACTGAATAGGGTTTTTCGGGGGCCAGAGGCCCCCGTACCCCATTCGGAAGTAAAGTCTCGTTGTAGTGTTAGAAGCGTTACCTAGCAACGCCTCAGGCGACCATAGCGCGCACACTTCAGGAGCGGCGCAAAGCAAGACTCTGGCGGCCACCCGTGTACACGCTAACGCCCAACCTGGTGTACAATGCTGCTTTTCGCTCCGGCATGAAAGGATATTGGAGTGAGCCATCGCTGCCTGGCCGACATTGCTGGTCCGTTCTACGACGCGGCCAAGCCGTTCCGCAACTGGTCGGCGCTCCCCTACTACCAACTTGACCTACCGCACTCGCCCTATGTCGATCAACAGCGGCTCACCGAGGGACTTGAGCGCGCTCTCGCATATCTTAAGCGCATCCACGCTCAAGGTTACACGGGTATCGTGATCGATAACCTGGCCCATCTGGTCACATTTGCGAATGCACCGAGCCAGGTGTATAGCGCCGACAGCCCATACCGGCTGCGCGCCGAGGTCTATCGTGCCGCTTTCGCGCGGCTGTTCGATCGCGCGGCGGAGCTGGGCATGGAAATCTATGTCACGACCGACATGCAGTGGAGCACGCCGCCGCTACGCGCATACCTTGGTCGGTTGGCGGCCGGTAACCCGCATCTGGCCGACCTCAATCGCTGGGCGCTCGATGAGCTGTTCGCGGCGCTGCCACAGGTGCGTGGCCTGGTGGTGCGGGTCGGTGAGGCGGGCGGGGCGCACAATCAAGATGTCGGCTATGCCAGCCATATGCTTTATACCACGGTGGCCGCCCTGCGTGGCCTACTCGCCACACTGCTACCGGTGTGCGAACGTCACGGGCGGATGCCGATTGTGCGGACATGGAGCATCGGCATTGGCGAGTTGGGCGATCTGCTCTGGTCGCCCGAGCGCTATCGTGCGGTGTTCGATGGCTTCGACTCGCCCTGGCTGCTCGCCTCGATAAAGCACGGTCCCTCCGATTTCTTCCGGCTGCTGCCGCACAACCCGACGCTCGGGCGGCCTGGCCCGCGCCAACTCGTCGAGCTGCAAAACCGGCGCGAGTACGAACTGTTCGGCATGGTACCCAGCTCAATCGCGCGGCTGCACCAGGATGTCATGCAGAACGCGGCTGCGAACCCGGCTTTCGCGGGCGTCTGGGCCTGGAATAGCACCGGCGGCTGGGGCGGCGGCCGCGCCGCGATCGGCGCACAGGGCTGGAGCGTCTGGACGGAGCTGAGTAGTGCGCTGACCGCCGCGTTGGTGCGTGATCCGAGTCTCAACACATGCGAGTTTGCCGAGCGCTGGTGTGCCGAGCGTTTCGGCGGCGAGTTTGGCGCAGCACTCGCCAATGTCTATCTCGAGTCAGAGGAGTTGATCGAGCGCGGGTGGTATAGCAACAGGCTGCCGGCCGGCCGGCGGTCGCTTGGCGCGATCTATCTGCCCTCGCTGTTGTGGATCTGGTGGATGCGGCCAACCGCATCGCTCGTGATTTGGGCCTACCTCGCATCAGTGATCGGCGACAGCCACGCGGCTCGCAGCGCGCGGGTTGCGGCCGCTGAGCGGCTCCACTGGCACGCCGAAGGGCTGGCCGCGTTGGCGCCGCCCGACGCCGCAGGACTGGCTCAAAGCGTACGCTATTTGGCCGACATGATTGCGGTCACGCACGCTATTCGGTCCTTCATGGAGTCAGCGTTCGATGCTGCCTGGCATGGTCGGCGCGAGCGCTGGAATGAGTTGGTTGACAACGTGCTCGACGTTCGGGCGGCGCTCAAGCAGCACCGTTGGCGCTGGGCCGGCAACGCCGACTTGCCTGCGCTGGAACTTGACGAGATCGAGGCCTTCCTGAGTGCGGTCGAACGTGCGCCGGCGCTGATCTGGCTTCAGGCGCGCGCGGCCTGCTTACTGATCGGGTGGCTACGTCGTGAGCGGCGCACTGGATGCTCAAGCTACGCGGCTGGGCTCGCGGCGGCCAGAGCGCTCGCTGTTGCGCTGAGTGGCCGAAACGGCCAGATTGTCCGAATCGTCGGCGTGTTGGCATCGCTGGCGCTTGTGTCGCCGTTGCGCCAGCATGCAATCAGCCTGGCACTGCCCTGGTTGAGCCGGCGGTTCTATCTGCTGCCCTCAATCTTTTTCGAGACCGGGCCGGCGTTCACGGAGTGGACGGTTTGATCGCGCGGTGGAATCGCCGGCAGCAGAGCAGCTCTAGCGTATCGCAGATAATTGTTGACGGTGCGGCCTCGGCCGCGCCCGCCAGCGCAGGACGCGCCGGTACTGGTCGAGCAACTCATTCATCACCATGGCCCACGAGCAGCGCTCTGCGGCGGCGCGGCCAGCATGCCCCAACGCAGCGCGCCGTGGCGCGTCGGCCACCAGCGCGCGAAGCTGCGTGCGCAAATCGGCGGCGCTACCTGCTGCGAATAGCAGGCCATTCACGCCGTCGCGCACAAGGTCGAGCGCGCCGCCCGCGCGCGCCGCGATCACTGGTAAGCCTGAGGCCATCGCCTCCTGAATCACCTGGCCAAAGGTCTCGGTGTCCGACGGGAAAACGAACAGATCGGCGCTGGCGTAGGCAGCCGCAAGCGCATCGCCGCTCAGGAAACCGGTGAGGTGGACCGGTTGCCCAGCCAGTCGCCGTTCGAGCGCGGGTCGCGCCGGCCCATCGCCCACCAACGCCAGCCGCACGCCATCCAGCCCGATCAGGGCGTCGGCCAGCAGATCCAGCCGTTTTTCAGTCGCCAGTCGCCCGACATACAACAGCAGCGTCTCGCCTGGTCGCACACCAACCGATTCACGCCAGGCCGCACTGCGATAGCTTGGGTGGAAGCGGGCGGTATCCACGCCGCGCCGCCATAGCCGCAGCCGCCGGAAGCCATGGGTCCGCAGGTCGGCAAGAGTTGCGCGTGAGGGGCAGAGCGTCAGGGCGCAAGCATTGTGAATCCAGCGCAGGTAGCCATAGGCGAGCGACCGCATCCAACCGAGGCCATAGTGCGCGCTGTAAGCTGGGAAATCGGTATGGTAGGCCGCGATCAGCGGCAGGCCGAGGCGCCGCGCGGCGTAGCGGCCGCTCGGTCCTAGCAGCGCTGTCCCCGCCAAATGCACCAGGTCGGGCCTGAAGCGGCGCAGATGCGGCGTGATCCCAGGTTGAGGCGGCGTGAGCTTCAGCTCGGGATAGATCGGCAGCGGAACGCCATGCAGCGGCACGATCTCTGTGCCG
>DATFXE010000222.1:0-2170 GCA_035258585.1 Roseiflexaceae bacterium
ATGGTGACCTGCTCGTCGATCGGGGAAGGGGTCGCCATCGCACGCGGGCAGTTCGATTTTCCGATCCTGCGCGTCGATGAGGCTATGGCTGAAAAGGCTGTGGAAAGCGGCGGCCGCATCGGAGTGGCAGCCACGCTGCGCACCACGCTCGAGCCGACGGTCGCTCTGTTGCGGGAGACCGCGGCGCGCGCGGGTCGCGACGTCGAGATCGTTCCTCAGCTCAGCGATGGCGCATTCGAGTGCCTGATCGCCGGCGACGCCCCGCGGCACGACCGCATGCTGTCGGCGTCCTTATCGGATTTGCGAAAAGATGTCGATATCATCGTGCTGGCGCAGGCGTCGATGGCGCGCGTCGCGGCGCAGTTCAACGGACCCGGTCCGCGCATTCTATCGAGCCCCGAGCTGGCGATCCAGCGCGCCCGCGAGACGCTATCGCCCACACTGGCCGGCGTCTTTCGGTAAACGAGGATCCTATTGGAGTCGCGCGGGCGCATTCTTCTCCTGCTGATCGCACTAGCGATTATCACCTTTCTCGACCGCATCAGCATTGCCGTAGCAGGTCCGCGCATTCAGGCGGAGCTGCGCATTACGCCCGAGCGCTGGGGCTGGGTGATCGGCGCGTTCGTGCTGGCGTACGGGATTTTCGAGATTCCCACCGGCGCGCTTGGCGACCGCATGGGGCAGCGCCACGTTCTCTCGCGCATCGTGCTGTGGTGGTCTGCCTTCACCTGCCTTACGGGCATGGCGACGAGCTTCATTCCTCTGCTGGCAACGCGTTTCCTGTTCGGCGTGGGTGAAGCGGGAGCGTACCCGAACATGTCGGGCGTGATTGTGCGCTGGTTCCCGGTGAGCGCACGCGCCCGCACGCAGGGCTTTATCTGGGCAGCCAGCCGGCTGGGCGGCGCTCTGTCTCCTTTGATCGTCGTGCCGCTGCAGTCGGCCGTCGGTTGGCGCCTGACGTTCGTCGTGCTCGGCTCGATTGGTGTCGTCTGGGCGCTATTCTGGAGGGCGCTCTACAGCGATCGCCCCTTCGACGGCGCTGGAGACAAGGCGCCCCTGCATGCGAACGTCCCGTGGGGCGATCTGCTGCGCCAGCGCCAGTTGTGGCTCATCTTTACGATGTATTTCTGCTATGCGTGGGGATCCTGGTTCTACTTCGGCTGGTTTCCCACTTACCTCGTGAAGGCCGCCGGATTCAGCGAAGCGGAGATGGGCATCTTTTCGGCGCTGCCGTTCCTGGCCGGCGCGCTGGGAAATATCGCCGGCGGTTTTCTCAGCGATCGGCTGGCAGTCCGCTTCGGATTGAAGGTGGGACGGCGGCTGGTCGGGTCGGTCAGCCTGACAGCGTCAGCGCTGCTGCTGATCGCCATGAGTCTCACCCGCGATAAGGGCGCCATCGTAATACTCTCCTCGCTGGGATTTGGAGTCGCCGACCTGATGCTACCGGCCGCCTGGGCCCTCTGCCTGGACGTAGGTCACCGCTACGTCGGCGTCGTGACCGGCACGATGAACACGGCCGGCCAGTTGGGAGGGTTCGTCTGCTCGGTAATGTTCGGATACATGGTGCAAGCCAGGGGTAACTACCATGAGCCGCTATGGCTGATTGCCGCGATGGTGCTCTTGGCGGCGATCCTGTTTACAAGCGTAGACCCAACGCGGCCCCTGATCGCCGAGGATCGGGTGATGGGAGAGGCTGCAGCCGGATCCAGTTGACCTTTCGAGATCGCTGCCTCGCATTCCATCCTGCGGCCCGTTTTCAACCGGCCTCTTGCCGCTGAACAGCCCGTCACAAGAGCGACGATGAATCGTCGCGCAGCTATGAAAGTTGCCCCACAATGGGTTGTGTTACAAACTGTGGGGCCGGCTTTATCCTTCAGCGGGCTTCAGCCCGCGCGCAGCCGTCTTTCAGGCGGCTGCAGCCCAGATTGGCTGCCCCAGGGAGTGTATACGTCATGGCCCCCAAAGCTGTTAAGCAGCCCAGCGCAGCCCGGCACGGCGGCTACAGGTCTTGTGTCGTTACATTAATGCAGCATGCGGCATGATCGCCGGACGTCAACGACAAAGAATCGACCAGCGCGGTCCGAACCTCAGACGGCAGGGCGAGCGCGTCTCTAATACTTCCGCCGAATCCATTGCCATGACCCAATACTACGGTCGGTCCTCCCATCCT
>DATFXE010000223.1:0-4921 GCA_035258585.1 Roseiflexaceae bacterium
ACTGCCTACTGCCTACTGCAAACTGATGACTGATCTTTCACCGATTCGTCATTGAAAATTGTCTGAAATAGCGCGATAATTGGGGGTGTCCTGCCACGGCGCTGGTATACCCAACGGCCCTGATTGCAACCTTCCAACGACGGATGCAAAGCAATGAAGTGGTGCGGTGTTTTGAACGGCTCATCCATGTACGTTGAGCTGCGGAAGGGAGAACCGCAGTGGCTGTCCAGGTCTGGATCGGCGAGAAGCCGGAACATCCGAATGAGCGACGTGCGATCGTTGCGCTTGCGAATGGTTTGGAGCGCCTCGACGGGCTGTATTTGATCCTGGCGAATTTCAGCGTCGGCGGGCGAAATGTCGATCTGGTGCTGATCAAGCAGGACGCGATTTTTATCGTCGAGCTAAAGCATTGTGATGGCAAGATCTTTGGCGACGTCAACGGCCCATGGTTTGTCGAGAGCGCGAATGGCGAGCGCAAGCGGCTCAATCCTGGCCGTAAGAACCCCTATAACCAGGTTATCTCCTACTACTATAGCCTGATCAACTTTCTCAACGAGCACCGTACGAGCTTCCTCTCGCCGCAGAAGGCCACCACGGTCGATTTCCGTACGTGCAAGCGCCTGGTCGTGATTGCGCCGACCCTCCAGGAAGGCTCGCAGGTCGAGACCGACTGGAAGGTCGAGCTGAAGGGTCTGGACGAACTGCCGGCCTACCTTGTCACCGAGCGCTCCTCTGAGATCGACCTGAGCGAGGAGGAGATGCTGGCGATCCCCGGGTTGCTGCACTGCACACGCTGGAACGAGGTCAATGCTTTGCTCGCGGGCGTGCTACCGCGCTGGGAGGAGACGCCGAGCGATCCTGCGGTGGCCGCGCCGGTGATGCCGCCGGCTATCCCAGAGGCGGTGCCGGCGCCGAATGCACAGATAACGCCAGCGCCTGTGGAGAATGGCGCCTGGCAGCGCGCCCGGCAATCGCTGGCGACATGGCCCTGGCAGGCCGCGCTCGCGCTTGGCACGCTGGTATTCGTGGTTGTGCTGACGTTCGTACTGCGCTCGCCCGGACGAGCCCTGACGCCAGCCGATCAGCCGCTCGGCAGGATCGTCAGCACCAGCCCGCCCGCTGGCGCAGCTGCCGGTGGCGGAATTGTTGGAGCTAACACCTGCGCCTGGAAGGAGTCGCAGCCGATCGGGCGGCGGCGGGGCGAGCAGCCGGGGGCGTGGGTGAACGTGGGCTACGGCGAGGTCGCGCCGGCGCTTTCCCCTGAGGTGGTCGTGACGCTGGAAGAGGTCAACTTCTGCAAAGGTCAGGTGACAATCAACTGGCTGGTCCGCAACAATATGGACGACGAGAGCGTGGCGCTGCCGCTGACGGCCGAGAACGTCAGCGTGAGCGACTCGCTTGGCAACGAATACCACATCGCCGACGGCAAATCGCAGCCGCCGCAGATCAGCGTCGCGCCGCGCAGCAAGATGCGCGGCACCGCAGTGATCGACCGCCCGGCCAGCCTGAACGCCCAGACACTGGTGATCAAGCTGACCAAGCTGCCGTTTGGCGAGGCGACTTGGATCGTGCCGATCAGCGGCGGGGCGCAGTAGACATTATCTCTGGGCCAGCACGCGCAACACTTCGGCGCGCACCTGGCCCGCTGTCAGCCCCAGCCGCGTGAGCACGCCCGCGGCCGCCCCATCGTTCGTCTCGACAATGCCGAGCAGCAGGTGCTCGGTGCCGACGAACTTGTGGTCGAGCAGCCGCGCCTCGTCGATGGCGCGATCGATCGCTTGGACGGCGCGCTTGCTCAGCGCCTGCACCTCGGGCGGCGGCTGCTTGCCGACACCTACGAGCGACTGAGCCGCCCCGCGCGCCTGGTCCAGCGATACGCCCAGATTGTGGAGCACCTCCCCGCTGACGCCCTTGCGTTCGCGCAGCAGCCCCAGCAGCACGTGTTCGGTGCCAATGTAGCCATGGTTCAGCGCCCGCGCTTCCTCGGTGGCAAGCTGGAGCGCATACGTCGCTCGTTTGGTGAATGTGTCGAGGCTGGTTTTCACGCGCGCCGGTTTGCTAAACAATGGCATTGTCGATCTCCTTTCCTGAGCGTAGATCGGTGCTTTTCCGCGTTTGGCCGCAGCTGTTACGCGCTCTTTCAGCGCGGTTCCGACGAGATCGGCGAGTGTGTGCAGCCATAGCTCGATCAGGCCTGCCACGCCGTCGCGCGCGATCGCGTCGCGGCAGCCATCACGAAATACCTGTGCCATGTCTGCGCCGTAGGTGCGCCGAAAGTCCGCGGGGTAGGCCCACAGCAGCGTTCGATAGACGCGATCGGAGGCGACGAGCAGCATCGCGGATCGTCGCATCATGCACCTCCGGCGCGGCCGAGCAGCCGCCGCTCGCGCGCCATACCGACCAGCCGCTCCAGCCGCTCGGCCTCCGCGCTGGCCACCCGCAGCCCCAGGTCGGTCAGCCGGTAGTAGCGTCGGCGCTCATTGCCCAGCGCCGCGTCGGGGCGCTCGCCGGCCTCGACAATCAATCCGTCCGCCAGCAGGCGCTTGATCGAGCCGTACAGCGTGCCTGGCCCCAGGCGCAGCTTGCCGTCGGTGCTGGCGGCCACCTCCTGCATGATTGCGTAGCCGTGTCTTTCGCCTTCCGCAAGCGCTAGCAAGATGTGGAACGCGGCCGGTGGGAGCGGCAGAAATGTTTCAGTTTCATTCATGCTGTTTATATCGCGTGTTGATATATCGAATGTTGATATAATATGATGGATGGCGGCGTTTGTCAAGAGCGCGGTTCGGAGTAACAGTTCAGATATTCATGAGATCCGCCGGCCAGACATATCCTGGACCTTTGCGATACCGCCGACATCCCGCTACGATACTGAAATACCTCCCCGCGTCGCAGGATGATACACTCCTCGCCAGTGCAAGCATCGCAGCACGCGTCGAACGAACAGGAGGGATCGCCAAACGACACATGCCGCCAGGCCGAATGACCGGCTGCTGGCGCCACAAGACTGGCCGGCATGGCCGAACGACATGCCAATGGCCTCGAATGAGGGAACGCATGGCGCCGAACGCCATGCGCCAAGCGCTGAACGAGCGATCGGCGGCGCTGACAACGTCCTACGTTATCATCATAACATCCAGGGGAGTAACCATGCCATCAGTATCAAACACAACCATCGCCGGTCAGCTGAACATCGCGCGCCTGGCGATCAGCAACACGCTTGCCGACGCCGAGCTACAGGCGCTGGTAGTTGTATACGGCTATACGGTCGACAAAATGCAAGCGGGCAAGCGCTTGTACGATCTGGCTGTCGCCGCGGTGAATGCCCAGGCCGCCGCGGCCGGCACGCAGCGCCAGGCCACCGCGCAGGCACGCGTGGCCGAGCGAGCGGCGCGCGCCAGCTACCAGGCGCTGGCGCAAGTGGCCCGCGCGCTGTTCGTGCGCAATCAAGCTCATCGCGCGGCGCTGGGGCTGGTCGGCTCGGCGCCGCAGGGCACCGCCGCGTTCCTGGCCGCCGCCACGATGCTGTTCGACAACGCGCGCGATCTGGCCGAGATCAAGGCCGTGCTGGCAGGCTATGGCTACGACGACGCGCGGCTGGAGGGCGAGCGCGCGACGATAGCCGCGTTCGACCGTGCTAACCAGACGCAGGTGGCGGCGATCGGCGCGGCGCAGCAGGCCACGCGCGATCGGCAGGCCGCGCTCGATGTGCTGAATGAGTGGCTGGCGCAGTACCTCAAGATCGCCAGGATCGCGCTGCGCGACAAGCCCCAGCTGATCGAGAAGCTGGGCGTGCTCAAGCGCAGCAGCCGCACCCCCGCCCAGCGCCAAGCGCCCCAGAAAGCGGCAGCCACTCGCGCAGCCAGAAAGGCGGCCTAGGAGGCTGGCCCTCACCCCCCATCCCTTTTGGGATACCGCTGGTTTATTCTCGATAGGCGGCCCGCTCAGATCATGGTGGCGACCAATCGCGCAAAAGGCGATAGGCGGGTCGTTGCCCGAGGTCTGTCCCAAATCCATGCCACCACGCGGACAATATTGATCGTGATCGCAATCAGGATGTGCTGGAGATGGGTTTTCGCCCTACGATGGCCTGGGGCGCACGTTCAAGACGACGCGGCACTACGTGGATGGCGTGTACTCCACCAGCGCCCCTGATACCGATGTCAACTCGATCTACCAGTACGATGCGCTTGCGCACCCTGGCGGTGACGGATACGCTCGGCTTTGCCATGCGCTATGGGGTCAATAACCTGGGGCAAACCACGCAAGTGACCGACCAGCTTGGCCGTATCACACTGAACGGCTACGATGGCACCGGCACGCTGCGCTGGAGTAAGCGGCCGGATGGGCAACTAACTGTCTACCAGGTCGATGGGCTGGGCCGAACAGTCGCGACGATTGTGAACTACATCAATGGGCAGCGTGACGCCACCGACGCGACCGATCAAGATAGTATTACAAAGACCAGCTATGACCTGGCTGGGCGGCGAATTCAGCAGAGCCAGCGCCGCGACCCAGCTGACCAGGTGACAAGCTTCGATTACGATAATGCCGATCGGCTGATTACGGTGACGGAGAATGCCACGAGCGGCGCCTGCCCAATCGTGCCGTGCAACGTCATCACGCAGTACCAGTACGATCGCGCCGGCAATCGCATCAAGATTATCGATCCGCTTGGGCATGCGCGCAGCTTTGCCTACGACGCTGCCAACGAACAGACCGCGCATATTAGCGCCAGCGACGCGCAGACTCCGGCGCGCACGACCACCTGGGCCTATGATAACCTTGGGCGCATGACCAATCAGGTCGATCCGCGCGGCGCAAGCAACGACCTGAGCCTGACCTATGATGGTGTCGATCGGCTCAAGACCACCACCGCGACCAATCTCGGAACCATCACGAATAACTATGACGCGCTGGGGCG
>DATFXE010000224.1:0-7926 GCA_035258585.1 Roseiflexaceae bacterium
AGCAGCGGCTGCGCCGCAAGCAACCGTTCAGCTCGATCAGGTCGCGCGAGCCGGCCCGCCAATGCAGGCCGTCGATCGTCTGCGTGATCAGCGTGAAGATCGGGTAGTGCTGCTCCAGGTCGACCAGCGCGTAATGTGCCGGGCTCGGCTCGGCCGCCTCGGCCACGCGCCGCCGGTGCTCGTACCACTCCCAGACCAGCCGGGGATTACGCTGAAATGCCTGCATGGTCGCGAGCTCGCTGACATCGTACTGGGCCCACTCGCCGCTGTGCGCCTCGCGAAACGTGGGAACCTTGCTCTCGGCGGCCATCCCCCCGCCGGTGAGCGCAACGATTCGTTGGGCGTTTTTCAGGCGGTGCAGCACCGTGTCGGGCAACGTGAGCGGCATCGCGCGTCCTCCTGCGCTGTGTGGTGGGGATGAGGTTTGCGACGACGTAGCCCCACCATGGCGTGTCAATTATCGCAGAGCCTTTTCCCTAGAACATGGTCAAGAAAGCCAACCACGGAGAGCGCGAAGCTTGTCCTGAGCGAAGCGATTGGGACCGCGAAGCGCTCTGGTATGCTGTATGTCATCTCACCATTGCGATCTTTGCGGCCTTTGCGGTACACCTTGAGCGACGCCCCAGGTACGGGTCGATTGCGGTGATACTGGCATTCTATCACGTTTCGGCCGCCGACGCGGCGAGCGTTTCGCTCCGAAGAATGCTCATTCTGGCTTCAAGAAGTTGAGCGAGGCCCATCCTTCGACATCCTGATCGGCGATGGTGGCCCGTACGTGCATCCATGGCACGCCATCGACCACCCGCGGCCCATCGAGCGCCCGCACGCGCGTAGTGTTCGGCAGCAGCGCGACCACCTGCATGTTCAGCCCTGGCCCGGCACGCAGATTCAGCCCCTCGTCCGGCACGCCTGTGACGACCAGCACCTGCCCGCGGCCACCGACGACACCGGTGAGCCAGCTTGGCCAGTCGATCCCCAGGTCAGGCAGCGCGGGCAGATCGAGCGCGGGGCGCGGCAACTCGAAGTTGGTCAGCCGATCGAGCGCCACGCTGATTCCGTAGTAGCCAGCACAGGCAAACACTGTCAGCATGGCTAGAACAATCGCCATGCCGGCGATCGAGCGCCGCCGGCTTTGGCCGGTGTAGGCGCGGCGCGGCACAGCCGCCGGCTCTGGCCTGGCTATCGAGCGCGGCGCGGCCATGCGCCCGGTCGAGCGATTGATCCGCTCGCGTAGGCCAGGTGGCTGCACCGGCGGCCGATCGAGCCTGCGTGTGTCGCCGCTGAGATCGCGCCGGAGCGCATCCAGCGCCGCCCCAAGCGAGGTGGCGTCTGGCGTGCGCTGGGATGGATCGCGCGCGGTGGCAAGCTGAATCAGCTCATCCAACGCCGGGGAGTAGAGCAGCGGCCGGATCTCCGAGAGCCGGGGGATACGCGCGGAGAGATGCGCTTGCGCGACCGCCCGAGGATCGTCGCCCTCAATGACGCGGCGCCCGGTGAGCATCTCGATCAGCAGCAGACCAAGCGAGTAGACTGCGGCGGCAGAGGTGGCCGGGCCGCCAGCGGTGCGCTCGGGCGCTCGATAACACGCCGCATCCAGCGCGACCTCGGCCGCCGACGTGCGCCAATTTTCCAGCAGCTCGACATGCCCATCCTCCACCAGAATCACGTTGTTGGCGGTGATTGGCGGGTGCGGCACGCCAGCTGCCTGGGCAGCCGCGACCGCGCCGACGAGTTGGCGAAAGTACAGCAGCGCCTCCTCAAGCGATAGCGCACCCAATTCGCGCAAGGTCCGGCCGGCTACGTATTCGGTGATCATATACGGGCGACCGGCGATCTCGCCGCTATCGAAGACCTCAAGCAGCGATTGGTGCGAGCGGCGCGCGTTGGAATGCGCCTCCTGGATGAAGCGCTGGCGCAGCGCTTCCTGGCCCAGCAGCTCTTTGCGCAGCATGTGTACCAGCACCTGGCGCTGGAGCCGCTCGTCGTAGGCCCGGTACACCACTGCCAGGCGGCCTGCGCCAAGCTGCTCCTCGATTCGGTAGCGGCCATGCAATAGCGGTATTGAGATTGGCGTTGACTGCGACATGTGAGTACTGAGTGCTGAGGACTGAGGACTGAGTGTTTAAGACTCAGTCCTCAGCACTCACAGCTTTCTTGCAGTTACAAGCTCATAATGTCCCGGCTGCCACTCGCGTATTGCTATCTCGCCCAATCCCAGGCGTTCGAGCAGCCGAGTCATGCTACGGCGAGTTAGGCCTTTGACAGGCAACATGCGCGCCCATCGATCGGGGTACTTGCTGACGACCAGCGCGCCGCCTGGCTTCAGCACCCTGCCCATTTCGGCCAGTGCGCGGCGCGGGCGCGGGAAGAACTCCAGCGCCTCCAGCGAGATCACCAGATCGAAGCTGGCGTCCGGCCACGGCAGCGCTCCGGCATCGCCCTGGCACAGCCCTACGCGCGCCTCCAGACCGACAGCCGCCAGTTTGGCGCGCGCTCGCTCCAACATCGCCGGCGTAAGGTCAAGCCCCTCGATCGCCCCATCGAACCAGGGCTGTGCCGCCAGCAGCAACGGCACACGGGCCGTGCCCGTCGCGACATCCAGCACCTGCGGCGCCGGGATACCGTCCAGTGCCCGGTGCAACAGCGGCAGCAGCACGGCCTGATCGCTGGCGGTGACATTGCTGCGCGCCTCGTCGTACACGCCGGCGCCAAGCTGATAGATCAGGCGCACGGCCGAGCGCCCAAGATAGGTGCCCTCGCCAACCACAATCAGCCAATAGAGAAACCCCAGCAACACCAACACGGCCAGCAGCCAAAGCGCGATGCTCACAACCTCTCCGTCGGTTCTGCAGCTCTGGGTCGCGCGGAGCGCGCCAGAATGCGGCAGGCGGTGCAAGTCATTATAGCACGCGGCTCTGAGAGCCGCAATTTCGTGCTATTTTCGGTAAGAAACGTTGCCGCCTTGCTATCGATTAGTTGCTATTCGCGGCATGCCTCGATCGCGCTTCTATGCTATGCTAAGTGCAGGCAATCACATAGTACGATCGACTTTTCCCTGGACAGAGGACGGACTCTTCGGCTCTGCTCAGGGCAGGCGACGGAAGACGAATTGATAGCGTCGTCCGTCCACGGTCTTCCGTCAAACTCGGATCAGATTTACGCTGGCCTGGGCTAACACTACAACGAGACTTTACTTCCGAGTGGGGGTTCGGGGGCCAGAGGCCCCGAAAACCCTATTCGGTGGGGGTGCCAGGGGCGGCAAAGCCGCCCCTGGCACCCCCACTGAGGATGGAATCTGGAGGGCTTCGCCCTCCAGACCTCGCAACTCTCGTTGTACTACTAATGCCAAGTTGCATTACTGATTTTGCTGGGGCTCAGTGGGGTAGGTAAGGAAGGGCACAGCTCTTCCTGATGCCTTTTCTGGTGGTCGTGCTGCCGGCAAGCCGCCAGCACGACCACCAGAAAATCTCCTCTGGGGGCGGGCTTTGCCCGCCCCCAGGCCCCACCCAGCAGAAACACTGTGGCAAACCAAGTAGTGCGTATCACGCGATTATCTTCGTACTACGCACTATAGTGACATCGCCATGAGTCACGATGACGAGCTGAATGCCGAGCTGGCGCGCATGCGCGGCGAGATGCTGGCCCTGCTGGCGGTCAACCAGACCATGCGCGCCTCGCGTGACCTCACGTCGCTGTACCGCGCGGTGGCTGCGCAGCTCGAAGGCGTGGTGCGCTGCGATTCACTGTTCATCGCGCTGTATCTGCCTGAGACCGAGAGCGTGCGCTTCGTCTACAGTGTCGACGAAGGAGTGATCGACGACGAGGAGAACGAGATTCCGTTCGACCGCGCGCCGCTCAGCGCGCGCATTATCAGCGCCCGCCAGCCGATTCGAATCGACGACCTGGATCAGGATCAGATGCGGCAGCAGATCAGCTTTCTCACCTTCGGCAATAAGACGAAGCGCTCGCGATCCTGGCTGGGCGCGCCTATGATCAGCGGCGACGCCGTGCAGGGCGTGCTGTCGGTCCAGAGCTATCAGCCAGCCGCGTTCAAACCGGCCGACGCCGATCTGCTGCTGCTGCTGGCCTCGCAGGTGGGTGTGGCGGTCGAGAACGCGCGCCTGTTTCAAGAGCTGCGCCGCACGATCGCCGAGCTGTCTGCGCCGCTGCTCCCGGTGGCCGAGGGCGTGATGGTGCTGCCGCTGATCGGCCAGATCGATGCGGAGCGGGCCGAGCGCATACTGGAACAGGTGCTCGCCGCAGTGGTCGCCCGGCAAGCCGATCGATTGCTGATAGATGTCACCGGCCTAGCAACCGTGGATGCCCAGGTGGTGGCGCAGCTGCTGAAGATCGTGCGCGCCGCGGCGCTGCTGGGCGCGCGCAGCAGCATCGTCGGTATCAGCGCCGCGCTGGCGAAAACCGCCGTCTCGCTCGACCTGGGGATGCACGAGCTCACGACCTACCGCGATCTCCGCAGCGCGCTGGCGGGAATACTGGGTCACAGCCGCTGAACGCCCTCCCAGGCCGCGCACGCCGGCCCGGCTGGCCGTGCTATAATTGACAGGACTTACGCAGTCGGCGTTTGCAGAGAGGTTTGGAGGGGCACCCAGAGGGTACCCGGCCCTCCTAGAAGCTTTTTTCTGGCTGACTACGGCGACACCCAGCGGGTACCCGGCCGCCGTAGTCAGCCAGAAAAAGAAGAGCTTGGGGAGACGCCCAGAGGGCACCCGGCCTCCCCAAACCCCTCCACCGCGTAAGTCGTGTAATTGCCAGGGAGGTCTGGCGGGCCTACAGCCCTAAGACCTGCCCATCAGATGATTTAATCTTGAGGAGGAAAGCGATGTCGCTTGCCGATTTTCGTAACGAGCCATTTACCGATTTTTCCAAGCCCGAGAATGCCGCCGCGATGGAGCGGGCGCTGGCCCAGGTCAAGGCGCAGCTTGGCCAGACATATCCGCTGATCATCGACGGCGAGAAGATTAGCACCGAGAAAACGATCGCCTCGATCAATCCAGCCAACCCATCCGAGGTGGTTGGCTACGCCTCCAGCGCATCGGCCGAGCAGGCGGCGCGAGCGATCGAGCTGGCCAACGAGCGCTTCGAGAGCTGGCGCAAAGTGCCGACTCGCTCTCGCGCCGATTACCTGTTCAAGGCCGCCGACGAGATGCGCCGGCGCAAGTTCGAACTGAGCGCCTGGATTATCTACGAGGTCAGTAAGAACTGGGCCGAGGCCGACGCCGATGTGGCCGAGGCGATCGACTTCTGCGTCTTCTACGCCCAGGAGATGTTGCGCCTGGCCGGGCCGCACCCGGTCGCTCAGCTGCCGGGCGAGCATTCCGAGCTGCACTATGTTCCACTGGGCGCCGGCGTGGCCATCCCGCCCTGGAACTTCCCGTTGGCGATCACCACCGGCCTGGTGGTGGCGCCATTGGTGGCCGGCAACACGGTGGTGCTCAAGCCCTCGCCGCGCTCGCCAGTGGTGGCGGCCAAGCTGATGGAGGTGCTGGAAACCGTCGGCGTGCCAGCCGGCGTGGTCAACTTCGTGACCGGCGAGGACGCGGTGATCGGCGACCTGCTGGTCGATCACCCTAAGACGCGCTTCATCGGCTTCACCGGCTCGAAGGAGATCGGGCTGCGGATCAACGAGCGCGCCGCCAAGGTTCAGCCCGGCCAGAAGTGGCTCAAGCGCACGGTGCTGGAGATGGGCGGCAAGGACACGACCGTCGTCGACGAGACGGCCGACCTGGACGCCGCTGCGCAGGGGATCGTCGCCGCCGCGTTCGGCTTCCAGGGCCAGAAGTGCTCGGCCTGCTCGCGCGTGGTGGCCGTCGCGCCAATCTACGACAAGCTGCTGGAGAAGGTGGTCGAGCGTGCCCGCAAACTGAGCGTGGGCGATCCGAGCAAACCCGATACAGGGCTGGGCGCCGTGATCGACAACCGATCGGTCGACAAGATTCGCCATTACCTGGAACTGGGCAAGCAGGAGGGCCGGCTGGTGCTGGGCGGCGAGGCCCAGTCCGAGGGCGGGTATTTCGTGCCGCCGACGATCTTCGCCGATGTCGCACCCGACGCGCGGCTGTCGCAGGAGGAGGTCTTCGGCCCGGTGCTGGCGTTCATCAAGGCCGACGATTTCGAGCAGGCCATGGAGATCGCCAACAACACTGAATACGGCCTTACTGGCGGCCTGTTCTCGGCCGATGCGGCGCGGCTGGCGCGCGCCGAGGAGGATTTCTATGTCGGCAATTTGTACCTGAACCGTAAGATTACCGGCGCTATGGTTGGCGTCCACCCCTTCGGCGGCTTCAACATGTCGGGCACCGACTCGAAGACCGGCGGGCCGGATTACCTGCTGCTGTACCTGCAGGGCAAGAGCATCGCGCGCAAGATGTAGCTGCTATCCTTCCATCTGTTGTTGATTCTTTCGCTCTGCGAACGAATCAATCAACAACAGAGGATGCACACAAGGGGCGCGTGGAAGGTCGAGCCTTCCCCGCGCCCCTTGTGTGCATCGGGCGTCACTTCGCCTTGGCCATCTCGGCCTGGATATCCTTACGGAACTGGCCGCTGTCGGATTTCGCGGTGTACTTCAGGTGGATGATCACGTCGTCGAAGCGGTATCATGTATACCCGCGCGGGTCTGTCGGCTGGTTCTGGGAGCGGATTGAACCGGACGACCCGCACTATGATGGTATACTATCAGCGCCGCCGGCCCGAATGGCCAGCCTGCGCTCGGCCAGCCGAGCAACCAATCAAGCGATCGCCCTAGCACGAGGTGCCCTGTGCTGCTGGATCATATCTACTATGGCGACGCGATCGAGCTGCTGGGCAGCCTGCCGGAGCAGTCGGTCGACCTGATCTTCGCCGACCCGCCTTATAATTTGCAGTTGCAACAGGAGCTGTGGCGCCCCAACATGACCCGCGTCGACGGCGTCGACGACGCCTGGGATCGCTTCGACGATTTCGCGTCGTACGACCGGTTCACGCGCGCGTGGCTGCAAGCCTGCCGGCGCGTGCTCAAGGATACTGGCACGATCTGGGCGATCGGATCATATCACAATATCTATCGGGTCGGCGCGATCTTGATGGACCTGGGCTACTGGATTCTGAACGACCTGGTCTGGATCAAGAGCAACCCCATGCCAAACTTCCGCGGCGTACGCTTCACCAACGCCCACGAGACGCTGATCTGGGCGCAGAAGTGTAAAGGGGCGCGCTACACGTTCAACTACGAGGCTATGAAGGCGCTCAACGACGGCATCCAGATGCGCAGCGACTGGGAGCTACCGCTCTGCACCGGCGCCGAGCGGATCAAGGTCAACGGCGAAAAGGCCCACGCCACCCAGAAGCCCGAGGCGCTGCTCTACCGCGTGATCCTATCGTCCTCCAACCCCGGCGATGTGGTGCTGGACCCGTTTTTTGGCACCGGCACCACCGGCGCCGTCGCCAAGAAGCTGCACCGCCGCTGGATCGGCATCGAGCGCGATGCACACTATGTCGAGGTGGCGCAGGCGCGGATCGACAGCATCCAGCCGGCGCCGCTAGGCGAGGCGTTGGTATACAAGAGCAAGCGCGACCGCGTGCGTGTGCCCTTCGGCGCGCTGCTGGAGCGCGGGCTGCTGCAGCCGGGCCAGACGCTGTACTTCCGCGATCGCGACGACATAGCCGCCATCGTGCTGGCAAATGGCCAGATCCGCTGCCAGCAGATCGTCGGCTCGATCCACGCGGTGGGCGGAGCCATCCAGGGCGCGCCCTGCAACGGCTGGGAACACTGGTACTACCTCGACGCCGCCGGTGAGCGCTTCGCTATCGATAGGTTACGCGAGCAAGTGCGTCTGGAAAGTGGGCAGCAGCAAGGAGAGAAACATGACTGAAACGCCTCAAGCTCCACCGATCGCCAGGAGAGCGCCACAGACGAGCATCCACCAC
>DATFXE010000225.1:0-2463 GCA_035258585.1 Roseiflexaceae bacterium
GTCCATCGTCTATGGTCGAAACGCGGATCGAAAGCGTGATTGGCGGCACTGATAAATAGTGTATCACAGGACCGGCGTGGTTGCCGGTCCTGTGGTACACTTTGGCACGCGCCAGATATGAAGTAGAGTAAACTGTGACACAACGAGAAATGATTGGAGCGATCGAGCCGATCGGCAAGCCGGAGCGACCACGGCTGATCTTTTCGAGCGATCTGGCCGGCGAGGATCTCCTGGCGACTCTGCGCGTGCCGGGCGTGCTCGATCTGCTCGTGGCCCATGGCTGCGGCGTCGCGCTGCCCCTGGCGCGGCTGGACGACACAGCCGCTGAGGCGGCGCGTGTGCTGAATCAGCGTGGCGTCGGCACGGTGGCCTGCCTGCGGCTGCCAGCCGAAGAGGGCTTCGCCTTCAATTTGCAGAACTACCCGCGCGCGCTCAGCTGCTACCAGGCCTTCCACGACTGGGCGCGCCAGCTTGGCCTGCGGTTTGAGGCGGTCGGGCTGAGCATCGAGCCGCCGCTTGAGGACGTCGCCGAGGAGCGGCAGCGCCGCGCGCGCGCGCTGGCCCGCCGCTTCTGGCTGGCCCGTGAAAATATTCTCTACCCGCCCGCGCACGCGGCCTACAGCGAGCTGATCGTCGCCATGCACCTCGACGGCTATGAGGTGCATACGTTTCAGATGCCGGTGATTGCCGACGATCGCCGCGCCGGCACTACGCTGATCCAGCGGGCGCTGGATATCGTTGATCTGCCATCCGACTTGAATGTGCTGATGTGCTCCAGCATCGTTCCGATCGAGCCGCTGGGGAATGATCTCGGCGGCGCCCTGATCGCCAGCTATGGCGCCAACGCCGACGCGATCGGCATCGGCAGTATTGAGGACGCTGATTGGAGCGGTCTGGATGGCGATCAACACAGCGAGAAGCGGCCGGCGCTGCCATGGCCCGCGCTCCGGCGCGATCTGCTGCTGGCGGCGCGATACACCGACACGATCTATATCCACTCGCTCGAGGATTGTGTCGCGCGCGAGCTGCTGCCGAAGATCCTCGACCTGGATTGGGAGGCGCCCGCTCGTGCACGGTCGGACCGCCGCGCGCTGATCGTGGTGCTGCGGGCGCTGCTGTTCGGCGTGCTGATGGCGGGCCGGTTCGGGCGCACGACGCTGGCCTGGGGTGGCTGGGCGCTAGCGATTGCGCTCTGGCTGCGTGGGCGGCGGCGGCGGAGATTACAGATTAGAGATTAGAGATTGGTTAATCCCCAATCTCTGATACTGCTGGCAAACTCGCCAGCTGGGGGTGCGGGGGCCGCAGGCCCCCGAGAAATTTCTCTTTTGCTTCTCGTGCGGGCGGCTTGGCCGCCCCTGCACCCCCACCAAAAGATAAGCAACCAATGCAGAGATCAGTAAATCCAAGGCTCAGTGCAGATAATCCCTAATTTGCGTCGTCCAGAGCACCAGCCCATACCAGAGCAGAAAGATCACCAGCGCGCTTGTCATGATCCTGCCGGCCCGGCCGCGCGGCAAGAAGGCAGCCAGCGCTGGCCCGGCGCCGACGCAGAGCGCTGGGTAGAGAAACGACTGCCAGCGCACACCCTGGTTGGCGAACAACAGCAGCCCGAGTGAAAGCAGCGTTCCGCCCCACCACGCCAGCAGCAGCGCGCCGAGCGCCGGCCGCGGGCATAGCGGCGCTGGGCGGCGGAGCGCCAGCAGCGCCGTGCCGAGCGCGCCCAGCGCCAGCGCCAGTGGGTGCAGCCCGAGATCGCGGCTGCGATTGACTTCGCGGGTCAGCTTCTCCAGGAGGCCGATGCTCTCGCTGGCCGGCGCGCGCATCCGATCGATCAGCACATCGCCCAGAGCTGTGTAGTAGAACAGCCCTACGAGCGCGACCACCAATGTGCCGGCGAACGCGAGCGCTGGGATGGAACGCCGCGTCTCACGGCCGAGTAGCCAGGTGGCCGTCAGGCAGGCAAGCAGGCAGAAGATCGAGATCGTCACGCCCAGGTGGCCGAGCAGCGCCAGCCCCATCAATCCCAGCAGCGCGGCAAAGATAGCAGGTCGGCGGAGCTCCTGCGCGCGGAGGGCCAGCAGCGCGAGCAGTGGCAGCGCCAGCGCCTGGCCGAAGACATTCGCGAACTCGCCGACTGAGAGCGATTTGAGCAGCGGCGGCGGCAGTACATACAGCGCCGCCCCCAGCAGCGCCGCGCGCGGCCCACCTCCGCCGCGCCGCAGCAGGTACCACACCAATCCGACAACCAGGCTGTCCCAGACAGCATTGGCAATCTTCAGCAGCAGCCGGCTCGCGCTGATCTCGTCGGGCCTGGTTCGAATGAGCAGTTGCATGGGGGCAACCACGATGTACTGGCCCGGCGGGTAGGGCGCCTGCCCGCCGCCAGATTCGGCAGGCAACCCTTCGGTAAAGTACACCTGCCCACTCGTAAAGCCGATCAGATTGTTGGCGTTCAGGCCATCG
>DATFXE010000226.1:0-7627 GCA_035258585.1 Roseiflexaceae bacterium
CCCCCTCACCCCTTCACCCCCTCACCCCCTCACCCCCTCACCCCCTCGCCGCTGCACTGCTGTTTGCCCTCTCGCCCTTCGCCCTCTGGTACGCCCAGGATGCCAAAGTCTACAGTCTGCTGATGCTGGCCGTGGCACTGGAGATCTGGGCGCTGCTGCGCGCACTCAAGTGTCCCGGTCGTCGCTCCTGGCTGATTCTCGCCGCGGTCTCGCTCGCAAGTCTCTTCGTCCATCGCCTGGCGCTGCTTCCGGTGGCCGGCGCGGCGCTGGCGTATGCGATCGTCTGGCCGACGACCGACGACCGACCGCATACTAGTGGGTCAGTTGTTTTGCCTATCGCCATTTACGAACCGCGGAACCGCAGAACCGCTGGTCACTGGTTCCGCGGTTCTGCGGTTCAACCGAATGGCGATGTCGAAACCAAACGACCCACTAGTGGAGCATGGTGGTCAGTGGTCGGTGGTCGGTGGTCAGCGCGGCGTATTGCCGTTGCGCTACTAGCGCTGGCGCTCGCCGCCGCCGGTGTCGCCGGCACGATCCTGGCGGTGCGTGGCGAAAGCCGCGGCGCTGGCGGGCATATCCCGGCTGGTCCGCTTCAGGCCCTCTGGCTGACGTTCGCGCGCTTCAGTCTCGACCGCTGGCCGGGCGACATTGATACCTACCTCGGCCTGCCGCTGGTCGTCTGGCTGCTGCCGAGCGCGCTGCTCACGCTCTGGGGGCTGGGGCTGCTCGTGCGTGACGCGCTGACGCGTCAAGCTGGCGCGATCGCGATCCTTTGTATGACCTGCGTGCCGCTGGCCCTGCTGACGCTGGCGCTGGCGCTGATGGCCGTGCCGATCTACGAGGCGCGCTACGCGACAGCCGCGTTTCCAGCCTGGGTGCTCCTGCTGGCCTACCCGTTCACAAGCCGACCAAAGACGAACGACCAAAGACCAAAGATAGGATTTAGCTACCTTGGTCCTTGGCCGTTGGTCCTTGGTCTCTGGCCTCTCGTCGGGCTGGTGATCCTGGTGAATGCACTGATCCTCTTCCAGCCCAACAAGGGTCTCTTTTCGGGCGATCCGATCAAGGAGCAGTGGCGCGAGGCGGTGACCTATCTGGCGAGGCAGGTGCACCCCGATGATCTGATCATCGTGCATCCATACTATGTCAGCCCGCTGTGGGATTACTACGCGCCGCGCGTCACGCCCGACCCACTGCCGCAGCCGGTGATCTTTCCGATCTTCGCGCATGGCGATTGTACGCAGAATTTTCCCGATCCAGCGCAGGAGCTCGACTGCATCCGCCGCCGTTATAACGAGCCGTTCTTCAACCAGGTGGCCTTTGGAAAGAAGCGCTCGCTGTTGCTGATCGCGCCCGATCACGCCAAGACAGTCGATCCGCCGCCGACGCCGGCCGATCGATATGGCTGGGTCGGGCTGCGCTTCCAGTACTCTAGCGATGAGCGGACCTGGCCCTGTGGTGGCACGGGCGATGCGTACATCGGCGTGGAGGTGATGTGCCAGAGCTACCCATCGACCTTCAACTCGCGCGGTCGCGGGCAGGTGCCGCAGCCGGCTATCCCGCTTGACGCGACGTTTGGCGGCGAGCTACGCCTGCGCGGCTTTAGCCTGGATCTCTTCGGCGGTGTGGCGCGGCCCGGCGGCACGCTGCCGGTGACGCTCTACTGGGAGGCGGCCGCGCCGCCCACGCGCGATTATCAGATGTTTCTGCATTTGTGCCGCGACTGCGCGCTCCCGCCGCTGGCGAGCGATGACGATAGCCCGCCGCTGCACGGCTACGCGCCCGCAGGCAAGACGACCACCTGGCGGGTCGCCGACCCGGTGCATGACGAACGGGCGGTGGCGCTGCCGGCGGACTTGCGGCCGGGGCGCTACACCTTGCTGCTCGGCGTCTACCCGCAAGGCGATCCATCCGAGCAAGCGCGCCTGCCGGTGGTGAGCGCTACCCAGGTGCTGGGGGGGACGCGGCTGGTGCTGGGGAAGATCGAGATCGGGCAGCCATGATCCCAAGCAAGCACTTCAGAGGTATAATGGCATGAAGTGCTATAGCCGACGCGGAGGTTGTCGTGTTGCTTCGAAGTCTTCCCAATCTGCTAGGGATTTTCCGTATATTGGCCACGCCAATCCTGGTCTGGCTGGTGCTGCAAAATACCTCGTCGGGCTACTATGGCGCGATCGCGCTGCTGCTGCTCATAGCCGCCAGCGATATGGCTGATGGGCCGCTCGCGCGGCGGCTGCGGGTGGTATCGCCGCTAGGCGTCTTCCTGGACACGATCTCCGACAAAATCTTTGTAGCTGGCGCGCTGATCCCGATGGTCGAGGTTGGGCTGCTGTCGAGCTGGGTGGCGCTGGTGGTGATCATTCGCGACTTCGCGGTGTCGGGGCTGCGCTCGTTCGCGGCCGCCGAGGGGGTGGTGATCTCGGCCCGCCAATGGGGCAAGCAGAAGCTGGTGATCACGGTCGTCGCGATCGTCTGGCGGCTGCTGGCTGCGGCGTACCTTGGCCCGGGTGCCCCGCCGTTCCAGGCGCCCGCCGATTGGAGCGGGCTACCGCTGCTCGTAGCCTGGCTCTTCAGCATCTGGCCCATCCCAATGGCGCTCATGCTGGGCTGGACGATCCTCTCAGGGGTCGAGTATTTCTGGAAAGCCTGGCCGTTGATCGGCGGCAAGATCGCCCCGGAGCCCAAGCCGGTCGCAGCGCCGCCGCAAAAATCATCGCTGAAGTGAGGCTGGATACGAACAGGCGCCGTGGCAACGCCACGGCGCCTGTGTTTTGTGCCCTGTAAGAGGGCCGATCGACTAACAGCTGCCGCTAGTCGTCGTGGTGGTATTGTTTCCGACCCCCCCGCCGCCGCCCTGCGGGTTGCCCGGATGGCTGGAGCTGGAAGATGCCACCGCGCCGCCGTCGAGAGTACAGTTGACGCTGCTGAAGATTTGCGACGTTTGGCCGCCAAGCTGGGTCAGAACGCCGACGACAACAATTGCGATAAGTGCCAGAATGAGCGCGTATTCGACCAAACCTTGCCCGAAGGCCGTTTTCGCACGTGCCGGCGTGCCACATAGGTGCCGGGGTGCGCTGGCGGCTCTCCGCGCGCCGATCCCTATCGGCGGCGACAGCCAGGGTAAATTGTTCATGTGCCCTCCGTGTGACGATGTTGTTGGGATGAAGAAGAGCCCTGAACGACACTACTACATATACTATTATAGCGATCTCAGCGTGGGGATGCTATAGGATGTTGGTCATTTCTAGCGAGTAGTCCTCTGCCTGCGCCGCAACCTTCATCCGCGATCGATCGTCACACGACCATACCGCGATCGGGCTTGGAAGTGTTTGCATGGATGGAGGAACCATGATGGAGCGTTCGCGTCTTCGCACGCTGCTCGGCATTGGCCTGATTGTGATCGGCGTGATCCTTCTGACCCAAGCGCTGGCCCGGCCGGCATTTGAGCCGCCGCTGCCCGCTGTGCCAGCCCTGCCGGCTATGCCGGCTATGCCGCCGTTGCCGCCCCTGCCGGCTGTCCCGGAGCCGCCGCCATTGCCGCCCCTGCCACCCCTACCCGCGATACCGCAACCCCCGCCGCTGCCGCCCTTGCATATCGGGGGCTGGATCAGCCCGCCGCTGCTCCTGCTTGGGCTGATCGCGCTGGTGCTGGTATGGCGCAGGTGCGGCGTGTGCGAGGGGCGGAGCCACTAGCGCGCTTTCAGTGCGGGGGTTGGAAGTTGGGAAATGGTCTTTCTGATGCCCAGCAGCCCGGCCTGAAAACCGCAAACGTATCTTCATTTTGCACTAGTAGTCAACCACACTGATTTTGCTGGGGAGGTGCAGGGGGCGGCCGGGTGCCCACACCCAGAGGGTACCCGGCGCCGCCCCCTGCACCCCCACCCAGCAGAAACACTGTGGCAAGCCACTAGCTCTACGGTCAGCGCACGATCATGTGTCAGGAGCCGGCGTGCAGCGATGCGCGCCGGTTCTTGATTGCGCGGGCCTGGCATGCTTTCCCGTGCCTGGCGCTGGACGCCGACGAGCGCGGGTCGTAAAGCTGATCGCATTTGGGCGCGGCGCAGCAACGGCGCGAGCGTTTTGCGGTACAATGTCAGGGAGCCTCCAGCCGTCCTGAACACGTCCAAGGAGCATCATATGGCCGACGCACTCGCCTCCGCCGCGCCCAGGCGCCGGCTCACGACCCTCGACCAGTTCTTTGTCTCATGCTTCTGGCTAGCCTACAATATTCACTGGGGCGCGCTGATCGCGATTGTGCTGCCTAATCAGATCGCCACGATCGTCGGCGACACGAACAAAGAGTTCTACAATGGCCTGATCCCGCCCCTTGGCGCAGTCGTCTCGCTGCTGATAACACCGCTGGCCGGCGCGCTCTCGGATCGCTCGCGCAGCCATTTTGGGCGCCGCCGCCCGTTTATGACTGTTGGCACCCTGATCAATATCGTCTTTCTGATCCTGATCGCCGGCTTTAGCAGCGGCAGCAACATCTGGCTGTTCCTGCTGTGCTATATGGGCATCCAGCTCGGTAACAACTGGTCGGGCGGGCCGTATGCCGGCCTGATCCCGGATGTTGTGCCGCCCGAGCAGCGCGGCACTGCGAGTGGCTGGCTGGGCCTGATGAGCGCGATCGGCACGCTCATCGGCGCTTTGTCGGCCGGAAAGCTGATCCAGGATGGCAACTATTGGCCTATCTACACGCTGATCGTCGTCGCGTTGATTGTCATGCTGGCGCTGACCTGGCTGGGGGTGCGCGAGCGCCCCAACACCACTCAGCTCGGCCCGTTCGACATATTGGCGTTCCTGCGCTCGTTTCTGCTCGATCCAAAGGTCTATCGCGATTTCTACTGGGTCCTGCTGACGCGCGGCCTGGTGACTATGGGCATCTACTCGGTCTTTACCTTCTTCCAGTACTTCTTGCAGGATATCATCAAGGTCGAGAATCCGGCCGAGCAATCATCGTACCTGATCGGAATCATCATCGTTACCGGCATCCCGACGAGTCTGATCGCCGGCTCGCTCTCGGATCGCTATGGCCGCAAGCCGATGGTGTACCTCAGCGGCGGGCTCATGGCGCTGGCGGCGATCATCTTTATCGCCGTCGCTCTGTTTCCCTCCATGGCCTTCACCTTTGCGGTCGGCGCGCTGTTTGGCATCGGCTACGGCGCGTACCAGGCGGTCGACTGGGCGCTGGCGATCGATGTGCTGCCAGGCGGCGAGGACGCGGCAAAAGATATGGGGATCTGGCACGTCGCGATCGTGCTGCCGCAGATCCTGGCGCCGGCGATCACCGGCCTGACGCTGAATGCGCTCAAGAGCCGCTCGCTGCTGTTCGGCTACACAGTGGTGTTTATCCTGACCGCGATCTGGTTCGTGCTTGGCACCATCTTTGTTCGGCAGATCAGGGGAGCCAGATAATTGCAGATTGTAGATTGTGGATTGCAGATTGCAGATTGAGACGATTAAATCTGCAATCTGCAATCTACAATCTGAAATGGAGCAATTGTGAGTCGTATCGCTGAAACATTCGCGCAGCTCAAAGCCGCGGGCCGTACCGCCCTGATGCCGTATCTGATGGTCGGCTTCCCCGAGCGCGAATCTGCGCTGGAGCTCGCGCCGGCGCTGGAGGCGGCCGGCGCCGACCTGTTCGAGCTGGGCGTGCCATTCTCCGACCCGCTGGCCGACGGCGCGACGATCCAGCACGCCTCCGAGCAGGCGCTGGCGAACGGCGTGCGTTTGCCGTACTGCCTGGAGACGGTGGCGGTGCTGCGGGCGCGCGGCGTGCGCGCGCCGCTGGTGCTGATGGGCTACTTCAACCCGTTTCTGCGCTACGGCCTTGAGCGGCTGGCGGCCGACGCGGCCGCGGCCGGCGCGGATGGGCTGATCATCCCCGACCTACCGCCGGAGGAGGCCGCCGAGTGCCAGCAGCTCTGCCGCGCCGCCGGGCTCGACCTGATCTTCTTCGTCGCTCCGACCACGCCCGACCAGCGGATCGTGGAGATCGCACGGCTTGCCAGCGGCTTTATCTACTGCGTCTCGCTCACAGGTGTGACGGGGGCGCGGCGCGAGCTGTGGGCGGGCCTGCCCGATTTTCTCGATCGCGTGCGCCGCTTCACCGATCTGCCGCTGGTGGTCGGGTTTGGGATCAGCAGTGCGGCCCATGTCCGGCAGGTTGGCGCGCACGCCGAGGGCGCGATCGTGGCCAGCGCGCTGATCAACGCGATCGAAGGCTTGCCGCCTGAGCAGCGCGTCGAGGGTGCGGCCGCGTTCGTGCGCGAGTTGAAAGGATAGCTGCGGTGGCGGCATGGCCGCATGGCGGTTTCACACAGACTTACACGCTAATATTACAAAATTGTAAAGTTATAGCAGGCTATATGGATTTGCCACATACGCTCCATTCGAGGTCAGGGCCATGTCAAAGTCATTTTGGGGAGGTTTAGAGGGGGCAGCCAGAGGGTAAGGGGGCCCTGCAAAGCTGCCCAAAGGTGGGGGTGCTATTGCGGCGCAGCTGCCCCCGCACCCCACCATAGAATACAGTGTGTGCACCGCGACTTTGACTGGCCCTGCATTCGAGGTTATCGGGCTTGACAATAACCAGCCACACTGGCATCTTCCGGGTTGCGAAACCACCAAAGCAGGCGACACCACGGCTGGTCGTACCGATTGTATCACCGAAGCCTGCTGGGAAGATGTGCCCTTTGGCGAGCCCCTCGCTGCATCAGCTCCATCCAAGCCGCTATGCTATAATGTGGCGTAAGAGCAGAGCCGCACTGGGGCGGCGCGCCGTGTGTCGTCCTCGGCCTTCGCTAGGAGGTACAAGCCATGCACGCCAGGGCATATGTGCTGATCGAGGCAGAGGCAGGTCAGGTCGGTTCAGTTATTGCGGCGCTGCGCGCCCTACCGGGGGTGGCCGCCGCCGATGCTGTCACCGGCCCATACGACATTATCATGACGATCGAGACCCCCGATCCGCGCGACATTGGCAGGCTGGTGATGAATGAAGTCCATGGTGTGGCCGGGATCAAGCGCACAGTCACATGTCTGGCGATTTAGCGACCAAGAACCAAGGACTAAAGACGAATATCTGGTCTACTTTCGTCTTTGGTCTCTCGTCTTTGGTCGGCTGCTGAAAGAAAGGCACGAGTATGGGCAAGGGACTCGAAGGCGTTGTCGCGGCTTCAACCGGCATCAGCTATATCGATGGGCTGAACGGCCGGCTGTTCTATCGCGGCATCGACATCAACGAGCTGGCCGAGCGCTCGACCTTCGAGGAGACGACAGCGCTGCTGTGGTATGGCAAGCTGCCGACCCAGCAGCAGATCCAGAGCTTCGAGCGCAAGTTCCGCGATAACCGCCAGATCCCGAACGAGATTCTTGCGCTGCTGATGTCGCTGCCGAAAAAGACCGCGCCTATGGAAGTGCTGCGCACCGCCGTCTCGGCGCTCTCGGCCTACGATCCCGAAGATCTCGACAACTCGCTCGAGGCCAATGTCCACAAGTCGATCCGCCTGACCGCCTCGATGCCCACCGTCGTGGCCGCCTGGGATCGCATCCGCAACGGCCAGTGGCCGATCCTGCCCAGCATGACGCTCGGCCATGCCGCGAACTTCTTGTACATGCTGAGTGG
>DATFXE010000227.1:0-3241 GCA_035258585.1 Roseiflexaceae bacterium
CCCCCCGACCCCCCACCTCCCCAGCGAAGGTATGAGTTGTTTGTGCATAGATCAGTAGGACTGCTGTGCGAGTGAAGTATGAGGCCTCTGCTACAGTAGAGGCGTCACGAATGCACAGCGATCATCTGGTTGTGTCGCGGCTGTGTCGATCAGCGAAAGGAGCGATTCTCATGCCGAATCTTAGCAAGCACATGGATGTTGGAGCCTCCACCAGGTCGCTCCTTACCAGCTGGCTTTCGCGTCATCCCGAGCGCTACCTAGAAATCTTTCAGGTGCTGCGCAAGTACGAACTGCATCACGTCGCCGCCGAATTCGGGATGGCGCATCGCCATGAGGACGAGGACGACCGTCAGGATCTCGATCATCACGATGAAGACGACGACCATGCGCTGGGGCTGGCCTATGCGCTCGAGGAGCTGGGGCCATGTTTCATCAAGCTCGGCCAGGTCCTGAGCACGCGCCCGGATCTACTGCCTGCCGATTACATCGAAGCGCTAACGCGCCTCCAAAGCACCGTTGCGCCGGTCCCGGCCGAGAAGATCGTCCAGATCGTCGAGAGCGAACTTGGGGCGCCGATCTCGGAGCTGTTCCGCTCGTTCGATACTCAGCCGCTCGCGACCGCCTCGATGGCGCAGGTCCATCGGGCTGTGCGCCATGACGGGACGGAAGTAGCGGTCAAGATCCAGCGTCCGGGTGTGCGCCAGCGGATCGAGATCGACATCGAAGTGCTTCATGAGATCGCGCGCTTCTTGACTCGCTATACGCCCTACGGCCGGCGCTACGGCATCCCGCAGATAGTCCGCGAGCTGGAGCATAGCCTGAGCCAGGAGCTCGACTTTCGCCAGGAGGGTGAGAACACACGTATTATCGGGCGGCAGATCGCCGGTTTCTCGCGGCTGACTACTCCGACGGTCGATCCGGAGTATACAGCGCCGCGGGTGCTGACGCTGAGCTTTGTGCATGGCCGGCCCCTGGCGAAGGTTGGCCGCGAGGAGCTGAGCGCACTCGACGCGCCGGCAATCGCCAAGGATCTCCTCTCGGCCTATCTCAAACAAATTGTGATCGACGGCATTTTCCACTGCGACCCGCATCCCGGCAACATCCTGATGACAGACGACGGCCGGCTGGCCTTGATGGATTTCGGCATGGTCGGCCGTTTCGACGCCGGCCAGAAGGATAACATCATCCTCTTGCTGCTGGCATTCTCCGAACGCCAGGGCGAGCGCGTCGCCGACAGCTACCTGGAGATGATCGAAATACCGAAAGACCTGGATCGGCGCTCGTTCACCCAGGATGTCTGCGCGCTGGTCAGCCGCTATCACGATATGAGCGGCGGCCGGATGGCGCTTGGGACGGCGCTGCTCGATCTCACCAAGCTGGCCTACGTGCACCGGGTGCCGGTGCCGAGCACGATGACGTTGCTCGGCAAGGCGATGCTGAATCTCGACGGTACGGTGCGTGTGCTATCGCCCGAGCTCGACCCCGTCCAGCTCATCCGCGACTACATGCTGGAAGTGATGGAGAAGCGCGGCATGGCGCAGCTCGCGGCCGGGCGAATGTTCGCCTGGGCGATCGATATGAAGCATCTGGTTGAGAATGCGCCGCGCCGCGCCGACACCATTCTGGATAAGCTCGCCAACGACCAGCTCGTGGGAAGGCTGGAAGTCAAGGACATCGATCTGGCGATGAAGGGCCTCCACCGCGCGGTCAACAAGCTCTCGCTCGGCATGGTGGCGAGTGCGGTGATTGTCGGCGGCGGCTATGTGATCGGGGCGCTGATCAAGCGCGACGTAGGGCGTTGAAATGCTGCAGCGCTCTCGGCGCAGCGCTGGTTCTGATCTTCACCCGCCACAATTCAACCCTTCGGGAAGGTGAGCGGGCATTATTGACAGTACTTATGCGGTCGCGCTTTCAAACGCCACTTTGCCTGCGGCAGCATGGTACTTCCTATTTCGTCTGTTTTTCGTTTTTTCGCTCGCAGAGCGAAAAAACGAAAAACAAAAGAAGATAAAGTACCGCTGCGAACGACCACATCTGGGCTACCGCGTAAGTCCTGTTGGGGTGGGCTCAAACGGCCTCGAAGCAGTGCGGGTTGGCGCGCATCAGGTCATCTGATGCGCGGAAGCCTTGCAGCACTAGCGGCGTGCCCAGGCTGCCCAATGCCACGATTGGGCCGGTGACCATAAAGGTGTAGCGGCCGGTGCGCTTGGGGTCGGGCAGCGAGCAGTAGCGCGCGAAGCCCTCTTTGCCCAGCTCGGACTCGACGAACTCGCGGTCGGCGCCCAATTTGAAGCCCTGGCCGAACAGCTTGACCTGGAGCTGGCGCAGGATGGTCTTGTCGAAGTCGTGCAGCGTCTGGGTGATGAACATCCAGCCCACGCCGTACTTGCCGGTCATGCGAATGCTCTGGGACAGCAGTGTGCGCGTGCGCGCGCCGTCGCTGGTTTCGGAGGCATGCTCGCCGGCGAACAGGTGCGCTTCGTCCAGCAGCACCAGCGCGTTGGATGTCTGGCCGCTCTGGAACGAGCGGTGGATGACATGGCGCAGCCGGGTCAGGATCTCGTTCAGCAGGAAGTAGGGCGTCTCGTCGACGCCTTCCTGGGCGAACGACAGCACCACCACCGCCCGGTCGCTCAGCACGCGCTGGATGAGCTGCGAGAGCGGTACCCGGCCATCTGCATGCCCTGAGGTAGACGAAGGCTCGGTGCGGAAGCGCCGCAGCGCCTCCTCCCACACCCGTCGCAGCCGCGGCTCGTCCAGGTTGTAGCGCGCCAGCACGTCGGCGGCGCGCTGCCCTTCGCCGGGGGTGGTGCCGGGCCGGGTGGCATAGATCACGTCCGCGAAGCGCGCCAGGTCTCTGATCAGCAACGCCATATCGGCGGCGCGCAGCTCGCGGATGGGCCGTTTGCGCCCCTGGCCGTCGGCCAGCTCCTGCAGCAAGCCGGCCAACCGCTCGGCGGCCTCGCGCTCCTTGTTGGCGCCCTTGAACCCCAGGCTCTCGAAGAAGCCGGTCCGCCGCAGCAGCTCGGTGAAGGCCTCGGTGCCTTCCAGCGCTACCTCGTCGGTGGTAATGACGCTGACCTCGCGCTTGGCGCGCAGGCCGCCCAGCAGCCGCTTGACGCTGAAGTCGACCCGGTGGTCGCCGGCGGCGAAGCGGTCGCGCCCAAACTCGCCTTGGGGATCAAGCACCAGGATGCCCAGGTCGCGGTTGGCGGCGAACCCGGCCAGCAGCTGCGCGGCC
>DATFXE010000228.1:0-5408 GCA_035258585.1 Roseiflexaceae bacterium
CTTCTGGGATGGCAAATACGCGCCCGAGCAGCTCGAAGAGCTGGACGATCTCGAAGGGCGTGGCGGCGAGCGCTTTCTGACCTGGTTCGCATTCGATTATCCGCTGGAGGATGGCCGCACGCTGGTGGAGCAGCTGGCCGCCGGCGATGTCGACATCATCGATATGCCTGGCCTGAACGACGACGAGACGATGCTGCTTCGTGATTGGAAGGCGGTGCGTCTACGGCCGTATGTGGCCCAGAGCGTGCTGAAGGGCCAGGGTATGCAGGTGAGCGATCTGCTGGATGAAACCGTGTATGAGGTTGAGGATCACGCCGCCTCGCGACGGGTCGTGCCTGGTGAGGTCCTGGTCGCACATCTTGTGCCCGCCGGCGCGCGCCACTATGTCGCCGGCGCGGCCGCCCACCTGACCGAGGACACGCGCGAGAAGCTGCGCGAGTTTGCCGCGCTGCATCTGGAAGCTATACAGCGCGAGCAGCCGGCCGCCACCTGGGCTGACTTGATCCGCACGCGTTCGGAGACGCTCAACCACTTCGTGATGCAGCTGCCTCTCGAGGAGCCCAACCCGACTCTGCTGGAGAACATCATCACCCAGACACGCGTCTCGCTCAAGCTGGCCGGCGAGTCCCTGGGGATCGGGCGGAAGGACGAGGAGTAGAGACCGGAGACAAGAGACCGGAGACACCAGACAGGAGACCAGAGTTCGTCTCCGTCTCTTGTCTCCGGTCTCGCCTCTCAAATTCCCACCTCCAGTTCCTCCACGTAGTGCCCATTCAGCACCAGCTGGTCGGCCTCGCCGCGCTCGCCAATCAGCGTGAGCTCGGTCATATGGATGCTGCTGGCGCGCGCGTAGACAAAATCGTGGTGCCAGACATGGCGCGGGTCCTCGAAAGCGCTCGGTCCAGTCACGCCGCCAAGGTGCTCGCTGCGGCCAAGCGCGATATGCGGCCCGGCCTTCTCATCTTCCAAAACGTTGCCCCACACTCGCGCCTTTGGGTTGCATCCCAGGCCCAGCTCGGCCACGTTGCGCCGTGCGCCATCCAGCGCCAGGAACGCCCGCAGATCGACGGCTGCCTCGCTGCGCCCGAGCACGTCGACCACCTGGTTATGGTCGATCTCCAGGCGCACCACCTCGCCGCGCCATTCGACCGGCAGCACGCCGCGGGTCGCGCTCGGCTCGTCGGGGCGCTCGCCCTCGTAGAGCGCGGTATAGGCCTCGCCGCTCGGCAGGTTGACCAGGCGCGGCGGGGCTTTGTCGGGCCGCAGCTGCCCATCATCGACATGCGCGCTGCGGTAGCGCAGGTCGAGCGTCAGGCTGTCGCCGTTCGAGAAGCCGATGCGCGCATAGTCGGCAGCCTCGAGCCGGTCGCGTAGCCGCGCACACGAGCGCGCCACCTGGGCATAATCGGCCGCCAGCGCGGTCTCCTCCATCTCGGGCGCGATCATTGGCATGGAGGCCGCGCGTAGCCGTGGAAAGCGCTCGGTCCAGCCAATCAGCGGCGCGGAGGCTGAAAACTGAGTCAGGGCCAGCACCAATGTGGCTTGCTCGGCCAGGCTGTCCAACGCGACCGGCATGGCATTCTGAAAGCCTTGCCCCGGTAGCTGCGCAGTGTGCGAGCCAGTGGCCGGAAAGCTGGCCAGCGGCAGCACGCGAAAGCCATGCCGCCTGCCCATCTCGTGCAGGGCGGCATGCCAGCGCTGCGCCATCGCGCGGCGGCGCTGCCAGGCCGGGGTATCAGCGATCGCGCCATGCGGTGTATCGATCAGCACCAGCGCGGTCTCACCAGGCTGCGGGTCGAAGGTGTCGCTGAAGAGCTTCTGCAAGTTGATCATCAGGAAACCTCACACGTTGTCGCAAGATTCGTTCGGGCGGCAATGGGTCGATCAGAGCCAGCGCTTAAGCAGTAGCGGGCTCAACAAGAGATACACCAGAGCCATTGAGCCCTGGTGTCGATCACAAACGTCACTCGGTGATACGTGCTAGTATAGCAGCTTCTAGAGGTGAGTCAATGTCAATTTGTTAATGGGTGGTTATGCAGGCTGGAGTGCCAGCGGCGAGTTCGCGGAGATGACAAGGTGATGAGTGATGAGTGATGGGGTGACAGGGTGACAAATTCATCATCCGACGTCCGACATTCGTCACTCGTAACCCGACATCCATCACCCATCACTTGCGTCGAATTCGAAGCGCGCGGCAGCAGCTGTGAGAATTGCCTGAAATCTGGGCGCGGCCCATATGGCCGATATCTCGCGCGCCAGCGTATCGATCAGCGCAGGGACATCGGCAGCGGCGCTTGGATGGAGTCCCTCGCTGACGATCAGGGCGCGGCGTGTCGTGGGGCCAACGGTGGAGCGGCGGCTCTGGCGGAAGGTCCAGCGCCGGGCGTGGGCGTGCCGATCGGCGTCGGCGAAGATCACCTCGCCGGCCGGCGGTGTCTCGATTTCGCCGCTGAAAGCCAGGTACTGCTCGTCGCCGTCGGCATGCCGCACGTGCAGGAACTCGGCCACCTGATCGAGATCGAACACTGCGATCGGCAGCGCGAAGACCAGCGACACGGCGTTGCAGAGGTCGACCAGTGGGTGCAAACGCGGCAACATGCCCTCCTTGCGGAAGCGCCGCAGCAGCGATTCGGCGGCTGAGCGGTACTGGGTCGGCTTCATGCCCATCTGGGCGTAGGCCCGCCGCCAGGCCGCGACCTCGGGCAGCTCGGACTCTGCGGCGCCCTCCATCCGCGCGGCTGCGCGGCGGTAGAACGGCTCAAGCCGCGCCGCCACGTCGGCGGCCGGGTCGATTGAATCGACCACCAGCAGGCCGGGGATGAGCTGCGGGAACTGCTGCCAGATCGCGGGAGAGTGCTGGAAGTGCATGTTTTCCTCATCTCGAATCAGATGAACAATGATAGCATAAAGTTAAATAACCTTACACCAGCATGTAACGCGCCGGTAATCAAAACCCATTGCGGCCACCTAGACGGCCTAGTACACTCTCTTTGCACGTATCGTCGCACGACATCCGACGTGTTAGCCTACGCATTGTGGAGCTGGTATGGTCGTCTCGCAGCGCCCGCTGTTCGCCCCGCGCCTGAGCTTCAAGATCACGCTGCCGTACGTTGTGCTGGCGCTGATTCTCGCGCTGGCGACAATCTATATTGTGGCGAGCACGCAGGCCGCCAAAGTGACCAATGAGTTCAGCCGGCAGATCGAGGATTCGCGCGTGCGTGTCGCCGATAGCGTCGTGCTCGCCGAGAAGGTGCAGGTCGCAAATGTACGGACGCTGGCGCGGCTGAACGGGCTGGCCCAGGCCGTACGCGCCGGCGATAACCAGTCGCTCATGGCGCTGGTCGCCCCCTATGCGGTCAGTCAGAGCATCGAGCGGATTGTAGTTGTAGGCGCGAGCGGGCAGGTGCTGATCGCGCTGCACAATCGCGGCGCCGAGGCGCTCCCGGCCGCACACCCTGATCTATCGCATTGGGAGGGCGTCGGCGCCGTGCTGGATCAGCACAGCGATGACCAGGGCGACAAATTTGTCGAGCTGGTCGACGACCAGGGCGAGCCGGTGCTGTATACGACCGCACCGATCTACGATGGCGATGCGCTGGCGGGCGTGCTGCTGGTGGGCACTTCCGCGCACACGCTTGTCGAGCGCTGGCGCGGCGCTACGCTGGCCGATGTCACGCTATACGCCGCCGACGGTGCGCCGCTAGCAACATCGCTGGGCGCCGATCCGCCCGCGCCGCTCGACGCTGCTCTGCGCGGCGATCGGCCAGCGTATCGCGATGTGGCGCTGGGCAGCCGCGACTACGGCGAGGTGATCGCGCCGCTGTGGCTGCGCAGCCATCCCACCGATCAGTTCATCGGCGTGGCGATCTCGACCGCCGGCCAGGAGGGCCAGTACCAACAGGCCGAGTTCCGGCTGCTGCCGATCTTCGGCGCCGGCCTGCTTGCCACCTTTCTGCTGGGCATCGTGCTGTCGCATCGAATCACGCGCCCGATCTTCGCCCTGGTGGACGCCGCCGAGGGTGTCGCGTCCGGTGATCTCGATCGCGTTTTGCCCGTCACAACCGGCGATGAGATCGGCGCGCTGACCTCATCCTTCAACACCATGATCGGCGGCCTGCGCGAGCGCGAGCGTATGCACGACATCCTGGGGCGCTTCGTCAGCCCAACCGTCGCGCGAATGGTGCTCAGCCAGCCGCTCGATCTCAGCGGCGAGACCAAGCTGCTCACAATTCTGTTCACCGACCTGCGCGATTTCACGGTTCTTTCCGAGCAGGAAGAGCCGACGGTGGTGATCGGCGGCCTGAACGCCTATTTTCGGATCGTTGTCGAGGCGGCCGATCGCTATGGCGGCATCGTCAATAAGTTTGGTGGCGATTCGACGCTGGTGCTATTCGGCCTGGCCGACGAGCAATCCAACCCGCAGGCCAGCGCCGAGGCGGCGGTGCGGGCCGCCCTGGAGATTCGCGCTGGCCTGTGCCAGCTGAACGAGCGTCGGGCGATCGAGGGCGTGCCACTGCTCGCGGCTGGTATCGGCATCAACACCGGCACAGTAGTGGCTGGTCTGATCGGCGCCGAGCGGCGTATGGAATACACCGCGATCGGCGATGCAGTCAACCTCAGCTCGCGTATCCAGACGCTGAATCGCAAGCTCGACACCGATATTCTGATCAGCGATGCCACCTACCAGGCGCTCGATCGGCCGCGCGGGCTTCAGGTGGTAAATCGCGGGCTGCGGCAGCTCAAAGGCAAGAGCCAGCGGGTGCGCGTCTACTCCATAAGTGGCTGGGAGAGCGACGATGCTGCGTGAGCGCGGCTGGACCAGCCTGACGGTCTGGCTGGTGCTGTTGGCGTTCGCGTTCGCCTGCGGCGTCCTGGTGGTCGGCCAGGCCTTCGAATTACGCGTGCCGACCTTGACCGGCCGCTCGCTGCGCCTGAGTGCCGACTATAGCGCCGACCCGCGGCTGGTGCGCGAGCAGAAGATCGCGCCCGTCGACAGCGCCGTGATCAGCGACACTGTCAACGATCTGATCGTCGAGCAGACCGAGGCACCGCTGCTCATACTGGCCCAGACCCCGATTCTGATTGCGCCGACGCCACGGCCGGTGGGCGTGCCGATCAGGCCAACGGCGACCGCCACGCTGCCTTTGGCGAGTGTGATCGCGGCGGCGACCGCCGAGAACCATGCGCCTGCGGCGACGGCCGCGAGCATCGCCGCCCCGCCGGACGAGCGCGGCCCCTCTTCCGCGCGTCCTACCCGAAGTCCCACCCGAACGCCGTTACGGCCGCCCGTCGCTACACTCAGACCGGTCGCTGCGCCGACCACACGACCCCTTGTCGTGCCATCGAACACCCCGGTTCGGCCAACCAATACTCCGGTGCCGCCGACCGACACCCCCGTGCCGCCGACC
>DATFXE010000229.1:0-4317 GCA_035258585.1 Roseiflexaceae bacterium
GCGCGCCGGCTGCGGGCTGCAGCGAGACGGCGTCGAAGCCGGCGATCTCGGCCAGCAGCTCCTGTAGCTCGTACATCAGCCGCAGCGCGCCTTGGGACAGCGACTCATCCTGAAGCGGGTGCGCCCCCGCGAAGCCGGGCAGGCGCGCGACCTCCTCGTGGAGCTTAGGATTGGCTTTCATACTGCACGAGCCTAGCGGATAAAGACCCGTGTCGATACAGTAGTTACGTTGACTAATCCGCGTGAAATGACGGATGACCTCTGGTTCGGTCAACTCCGGCATATCCGCCAGATCATCCTGCCGCAGCAGCTGCGCTGGTAAGTCGGTGCTTGGTACGTCCAATGCCGGCAAGTTCACACCGATCTTGCCGCGCGCCGAGAGCTCGAAGATAGGGGGATCGTAGGTATCCATCAGGTGATCTCTTTCTTTCTTCCGGATTTACGGCCACAACACTACCACATGAATATTGGGCAGACGATCGAAAAGAGTTGCACATAAAGTGCTACTTGTGATATTATATTAACACGATCTAGTGTAGAGCCCCTCGTTCGGAAAAGAGTCGCATATGCCCCAGAACCGCTGGACTGCTCAGGAAATTGCTGATCTTATACGGATGTATCCTGATAAAAACATCTCTCTTGCCCGCCTCGAAAACCATTTTGGTCGGCGCAAGGGGACAATCAAGCAGCAGGCGCGGCGCTTAGGCTTGCGGCGGCCAAACCGCGAATGGAGCGATCAAGACATTACGGAACTCATCCAGATGTATACTGACGAAGATATCTCTCCCAAGCAGATGATTGAACGCTTTGATTGCACTTGGAAAATCATTTGCCATAAAGCGTCGGCGCTAAAGCTACGCCGCCCTCGTCCCAACACATGCCAGGTACAACGTGATTATTTCAAGACGATCGATACCGACGAAAAAGCTTATTGGCTCGGATTTCTCGCCGCCGATGGCGCCATTTTCTCTAATGGGAGGCAATATTCTGTGACTCTGGACTTGCAGCCGCGCGATCTACACTGGCTTGAGCGCTTCCGTGACACCATAGCGCCCGATGCGAAGATCACTCAGCATGGAGGCAGATCTTACTCGGTGTCGATTGGAAGTCAGGAGATGGTTCACGATCTTGTTAGCCTCGGTATCACTCCACGTAAGAGCAACACTCTTGCATGGCCGCGCATCCCAGAACCTTTTGTCATATCCTTTCTGCTCGGCTACTTCGACGGCGACGGCACTTTTACTCCACGGGCCGGACGACGCGATTACCAATGGCGGCTCCTCGGTACTATGGCCTTCCTATGCACGGCACGCGACTATATTTAACGGTATGCCGGTGTAGAACTCAAGGAACCTGTTCGCGCGCACAAAAACACCAGTCCACATCTCTACCATATCAGCGCGAATGGTCCACGCGCTCCAATTATCGACCGCACCCTCAACGCCGGCGGCCTCGGCATGCCCCGCAAGCACCTTCCCGAACCATCCACTGACAAGTGACAACTCACGTATCCAAAAACCGCATCAAGCCCTTCAGCACCCCGCGCCGCCGGTCGATCTCGCCGATATCGCTTGCCGCGTAGGCGTGCTGCATACGATCGAGCATCAGCAGGATGCGGTAGGGCGCCAGCGCGTGCTCGCGCACCTGCTCGTAGGTGCGCTGCGTGTTGTCGTCATAGCCGTTGCCGTAGCCCACGCGCAGGCTGAAGTAGTGCGGGTCCTCGGTTGCGTCCAGCAGCGTCACATGCTCCCAGGCTGGGCTCCAGCCGAGCGCATGGCCCCAGCCAGCCACAGCGCTGATCCGCCAGCCCTGCTGAGCCTGCTGCACCAGGATAGTGCGCGGGTTCAGATTGCCGTGGATCAGCGCTGGCTGGCGGCCAGCCGGCTGAAACTGCCGATCGAACCAGTCGGTCAGCTCTGCGCCGGTGCGCCGGTCCAGCAATCCTAGCTCGCCGCAGCGCCGAACGGCTTGGTCTAGCCGCGCCAGCACGTAGCCGCGCTCATCATCCGCCTCGATCTGCTCGTCGCCAAGCTGGCCGTAGCGCTCGCAGACCAGCCGGTGGATTCGGCAGAATGTCTCGCCTAAGCGCCGGCCGAGCTTGTACAGCTGCTCGTCGCCGATCTGCGCCAGCGTCTGCTCCAGCAGCTCGCCCGGCATGGCGCTCAGCAGCAGGTACGGCGCGCCAGTGATCTCGCCCGCGACATCGCTGGCGCGCAGCTGTGGGATCGGCAGGTCCACCTCGCCGCGCAGCAGCCGCAGCGCTTCGGCCGCCGAAGCCGCCTCGGCCGGCGAAGCATAGAGTTGCACGTTCAGGCGTTCCCCGCCGGCAATGGCGATCGCATAGCGATCATCGGCCAGCGCGCGCCATTCGCGCAGGTTTTCGCCTGGCAACGCGCGGGCAAGGATGGTCTCGAGTTGTTGTCGGGTCAGTTTCATCAGAGCTTTGAGTTTTGAGTTCTACGTTTTGAGTTGAGTGCAAAGAACTCAAAACGTAGAACTCAAAACTCAGAACTTACCTAGCGTTTCTACCAGCTCATCGATCTCGGCCCGGCTGTTCATCTCGGTCACGCACAGCAGCATGGCCTGGCCGAGATACGGGTAGTCTTGCGACAGATCATAGCCGCCGACGATGCCGCGATCGCGCAGGGCGGCATTGATCTCGGCCACCGGGCGCGGGCAGCGTACGGCGAACTCCTTGAAGAATGGCCCGCGCTCCAGCAGCTGATAGCCCGGCAGCCTGGCGATCTGATCGGCGGCGTAGTGGGCGCGGTGGTAGCACAGCTCGGCCACCTTGCGCAGCCCTTGCCGGCCAACCAGGCTCAGGTACACCGCGGCGGCCAGCGCCATCAGCCCCTGGTTGGTGCAGATGTTGGAGGTCGCCCGCTCGCGGCGGATGTCCTGCTCGCGCGCTCGCAGTGTCATCACATAGGCCAGCTCGCCATCCACATCCTTGGTTGCGCCGATAAGCCGGCCGGCCAGCTTGTGAACGTACTGCTGCTTGCAGCAGAAGATCCCCAGGTACGGCCCGCCGAAGTTCAGGCCGATGCCGAGCGGCTGGCCCTCGGCGGTGGCGATATCGGCGCCGGCCTCGCCGGGCGACTGGAACAGCCCCAGCGCGATCGGGTCGAAGTGTGCCACCAGCAGCGCGCCCGCGGCGTGGACTTTCTCGGCGATCGGCTTGAGGTCGTGCAGCGTGCCAAAGAAATCCGGGCTCTGGATCATCACCGCCGCCGTCGTGCTGTCCACGTTCGCCAGCATGTCGTCGAGTGTCGCCGTGGGGTCTTCATCGCCGATTACCCGCACGCTAGTTCCTTCCAGGTAGGTGCGGATCACGGCGCGGTATTGCGGGTGGAGGCTCGGCGCGACCACGATCGTGCGGCGGTTGCGGGTGGCGGAGACGGCCATGATCGCCGCCTCGGCCAGCGCCGTGCCGCCGTCGTAGTGCGAACCATTGGCCACATCCATGCCGGTGAGTGCGCAGATCAGGCTCTGATATTCAAAGATCGCCTGGAGCGTACCCTGGCTGATCTCCGGCTGGTAGGGTGTGTAGGCGGTGTAGAACTCGGCGCGCCGCAGGATCTGATCGACCGCGCTCGGCACGAAGTGGTTGTAGGCGCCGGCGCCCAGAAAGATACTGTTGGTTGCGGCGTTGGCGTTCTGGTTCGCCAAGGCGCCTAGCTCGCGCCGCAGCTCGATCTCCGAGAGCGGAGGCGGCAGCTTCAGCTCGGGGAAGCGCACGTCCTTGGGCACATCGGCAAACAGGTCGGCCACCTGCTCGACGCCGATCGCCTTGAGCATCTCGGCTCGCTCGGCGTCGGTGATAGAAATGTAATGAGACATTGGTATTTCGTCCAGTTGTCAGTTGTCCGTTGTCAGTTGTCGGTAGCACTACTGACAACGGACAACTGACAGATCAATGCTTAATCTCTTCCACATACTTCTCGTAGTGCTCGGCGCTCATCAGCGCGCCGACACCCTCGGCCACCCGGATCTTGATCAGCCAGCCGTCCCCATAGGGATCGCTGTTGAGCAGTTCGGGCTGGTCGAGCAGCGGCTGATTGATCTCGATCACCTCGCCGCCGACCGGCAGGTACAGATCCGACGCGGCCTTGACCGACTCGACCGCCCCGAAGGGCTGGCCGGCCTCGTAGCTCGCGCCGACATCCGGCAGCTCGACATACACCACGTCGCCGAGCGCATCCTGCGCATAGTCGCTAATGCCGACCGTGCCCGTATCGCCCTCGATCTTGATCCACTCATGTGTCTTTGTGTACTGGAGTTCGGCGGGGGTTTTGAATGCCATACGAATCTCCTTTA
>DATFXE010000230.1:0-12498 GCA_035258585.1 Roseiflexaceae bacterium
GCGAGAGGTGAGACCTACGGTTCGCTGAACGTAAGGAGGTCGCCATGACAAAGGTATTCGCCTTGCACGAGATCGAGCTGCGCCCAGGGGTGAGCGCGGAAGAGTTCGAGACCTTTTTCCTTACAGAGATCGGATCCAGTCCGATCTACCCTGGCTGGTGGGCGCAGCTGCTCAAAGCCGACCGAGGTGAGCGGGCAGGCAAGTACCTGGTTATATTTGAGATCGAGAGTGTCGAGGTGCGCGATCGGTACTTCCCCACTGCCGGAGAACAATCCGAGGAAGCTTGGCAGTTCACTCACCAGCACCCCGAGATAGCAGCCATGTTTGAGAAATGGAACACCTTGGCCTCGCCGCCCGGTGAGGTCTATTCGGACTACATTGTGATGGTTGGTTAGTAGCACTCCAGACTGATCTGGGTGTCAATACCAGCCGAGTCGATGTCTCCAAGCGGAGGGTCTGATGAAAACGGTTGTTGCTGGAGCACTTGGTGAGTGTGTCCACGTCGCCGGCGTGCTAAACTTCCTGCGGCTGGCCGAGGCTGCCGGCTGGCGCACGGTGTTTCTGGGCCCGGCCGTGTCGGTGGAAGAGTTGCTCACAGCAGCACAACGTGAGCAGGCCGATCTCGTGGGCGTCTCCTACCGGCTCACACCCGAGACTGGGGCACAGCTCCTGGGCGCGTTTGCCGAGGCCGCCGACGAGCTGCACGCGGCCGGCACGCGCTTCGTGTTCGGTGGCACGCCGCCGGTGGCCGAACGAGCGCGCAGCATCGGCTTCTTCGAGCGCACCTTCGACGGCAGCGAGCCCCCCGAGGCCGTGCTGGCCTACCTGAAAGGCCAGACCCAGCCGGATGCGACGGTGGATGCGTACCCGCAGACGATGGTCGCGCGTATCGCATGGAAGGCGCCATTCCCACTGCTCCGCCATCACTTCGGCCTGCCGTCGCTGGAAGCGACTCGGCAGGGCATCGCGCAGATCGCCGCTGCACAGGCGCTGGATGTGATCTCACTTGGCATCGATCAGGACGCCCAGGCCAACTTCTTCCACCCCGAGCGGCAGGACCGCCGCCGGATGGGCGCGGGCGGTGTGCCGGTGCGCTCGGCCGATGACTACCGCGCGCTCTACGCCGCCAGTCGGCGCGGGAACTATCCGCTCTTGCGCACCTACTCCGGCACCGACGACTTCATCCGGCTGGCGGAAGTGTATGTGGACACCATTAACATCGCCTGGTGCGCCATCCCGCTGTTCTGGTTCAACCAGATGGACGGCCGCGGCCCATGGGATCTGGCGGGCTCGATCCGCGCCCATCAGGAGGTCATGTCCTGGTACGGCAAGCACGGTATCCCGGTTGAGCTGAACGAGCCGCATCACTGGGGCATGCGCGACGCGCCCGACGTTGTGTTCGTGGTCGCGGCATACCTCGCGGCCTATAACGCCCGCGCCTGTGGGGTGCGCGACTACATCGCCCAGCTCATGTTCAACAGCCCGCCCGGACATTCGGATGCCATGGACCTGGCCAAGATGCTGGCCTGCCTGGAGTTGATCGCGCCGCTAGAAGGGCCGGAGTTTCGGATCTGGCGGCAGACGCGCACGGGGCTGCTGAGCTACCCTCTTGATGACACGGCGGCACGCGCGCACCTGGCCGCCAGCGTCTACGTGCAGATGGCGCTGCGGCCGCACATCATCCACGTGGTCAGCCACACCGAGGCAGATCACGCCGCCACTGCCGACGACGTGATCGAGGCCTGCGGCCTGGCGCGGCGCGCGATCGAGAACGCGCTGCATGGCCAGCCGAATATGACCGCCGACCCTGCGGTCCAACGGCGCAAGGACGAACTGATGCGCGACGCCCAGATCACCCTGGCTGCCATCAACGCCTTGGCGGGGCCGGGCCTGGCCGACCCACTGGCCGACCCCGCCACGCTGGCGCGCGCCGTTGCAGCGGGCATCCTGGACGCGCCGCAGCTGCGCAACAATCCCTTCGCGCCGGGCCGGGTCGTAACGCGCATCATCGACGGCGCGTGCATGGCCGTGGACGGCACCGGCCGCCCACTGACAGAGACACACCGCATTGAGGCACGCTCACAGGAGCACCACGTATGAGCATGACAACCCGCTACACGGTCATCGGTGCCGGCCATGGAGGCAAAGCGATGGCCGCACACCTGGCGCTGATGGACTTTCACGTCACGCTGTACAACCGCACCCCCGCACATGTCGCCGCCATCGCCGCGCGTGGCGGAATCGACGTGGAGAGCTATGACGGTGGGCCGCGCGGCTTCGGCCAACTCGCGCTCATCACTTCCGACATGCACGAGGCGCTGGCTGGCGCGGATGTGGTGATGGTGGTCGTCCCATCCTCGGCGCACGCCGCGATCGCCGCAGCGGTCGCGCCACACCTGCGCGACGGGCAGATCGTCGTGCTACACCCTGGCCGCACCTGCGGCGCGCTGGAGTTTGTCAAGGCGCTGACCGATCGCGGCTGCCTGGCCGATGTCACCGTCGCCGAGGCCGAGACCTTTCTCTACGCCAGCCGCTCGGATGGGCCAGCCCAGACGCGGATCTTTCGGATCAAGGAGGCCGTGCCGCTGGCGGCGCTGCCGGCCACGCGCACGCCGCGGGTGCTGGAGGCGCTGCGCGACGCGTACCCACACTACATCGACGGCGTGAATGTGCTACACACGGGACTGAACAATATGGGGGCGATCTTCCACCCGGCGCTGACACTGCTCAACGCCGGGCGGATCGAGTCGACCCACGGCGACTTCCAGTTCTACATCGATGGCGTGACGCCCTCGGTCGCGGGTGTGCTCGAAGTGCTTGACCGCGAGCGCGTGACGGTCGCAGCCGCGCTCGGCATTCGCGCGCGCTCGGCGATGGACTGGCTGGAGATGGCCTACAACGCCAGCGGGGCGAACTTGAACGAGGCGATCCACAACCAGCCGGGCTACTATGGGATCAAAGCGCCCAGTACGCTCAGCCACCGCTACATCTTCGAAGATGTACCGATGAGCCTGGTGCCGATCGCGGCGCTGGGACAGCACTACGGAGTCTCGGTGCGCGGGATGAACAGCATCATCCAGCTGGCCTGCATCATCCACAAGACCGACTACTGGCGGCGCGGGCGCACGCCCGAGAAGCTCGGGATCGCGCAGTTGAGCGTCAGCGAGCTGACGCACTACGTCAACGAGGGCGTGCGCGACTGATTTACCAGCTCCAGCCGCGCGCCGTGGGCGCGGGCCTGGTCGAGTGCATGACGACCGCGTAAGTCGTGGTAGTAAGTGGAAATTAGAGATTGCACATTACCGCGGAATGGCTTCGTTCCTCGTACCACTCGCGATCGGCAGGGCTTGGGGGACCAATGGTAACGCGCGTAGCCGTATGCGCGTCGCGGCAAACAGCGCGTTTCCCACCGCCGGAGCGATGCCGACAATCGGCGTTTCGCCAGCCCCCGCCGATGGCAGATCCGGCCGATCGACCAGAATGACCTCCACGGCCGGCATGTCGGCGAAGCGGGGCACGCGGTAGCTCGAGAAGCGGTTGTTCAGGATCGTTCCGTTTGCGAATGCGATCGCTTCAAACAGCGCGCCGCCGAGCCCCTGGGCGATGGCGCCTTCGACCTGGTTCCGCAGCCCATTCGGGTTGACGATCGCGCCACACTCGAACGCTTGCACCACCCGCACCACGCGCACCTGGCCGCTGGCCTGATCCACCACTACCTCAGCACACGTCGCGACATAGCTCCCCTTTTCGGTTCCGCCGGCGATTCCGAATCCGTGCCCTGGCGGCGCCTGCACGCCCCAGCCAAAAGCCGCCGCACACGTTTCGAAGACCGCACGGAGCCGCTCGTCGCGCAGATTCTGCAGCCGAAACGCCAAGGGGTCGCGCCCGAGGGCGTGGGCGAGCTCGTCCATGTGAGTCTCACGCGCGAAGTGATTGGCGGTCGCGGCGAGCGCGCGGTACGACCCCTGGCGCAGCACGGGCAGCGAGGGATGGTATGCGCTAAGCTGGTTCGTGACGGCGTAGGGTGTCTGAATGGCTGCCGCGCCGGAGTTGTAGTTGTGCTGCTCCCAAGCTGTCAGCATGCCATCACCATCCACGGCGCTAGCGACCTCAATCACCCCGGCCGGCCGGAAGTAGGCCCAGGTGAACTCTTCTTCGCGTGTCCAGATCAGCTTGACGGGTCGGAGGGCGGCACGGGCCAGGCGCGCGGCCTCAATTGCCACCTCGCCGGTGTGCTTGCCGCCGTAGGCTGAGCCGGTGTCCGGCACGATCACGCGAATGGCCTCCTCCACGAGACCGAACGCCTGCGCCAGCTCAGCGCGCACCCCAAATGGCCGCTGCGTACCGGTCCAGACAGTTAGAGTGCCGCCGCTCCACTCGGCCAGCGCCGCGCGCGGCTCGAGCGGTGCGTGGGCGATGTAGGCCACTGTGTACGTCTGCGCGAGCAGGTGGTCAGCCGCGGCGCGCCCCTCGGCGATCGAGCCGCGCTCGTAGCGCTCGGAACCGCCAAAGCGCTGGTGCTCTATCTGCGGCGCCAGGTGATCCTTGAGGTACGCAAACAGCTCCTCCTGGGCAATCTGCGATGGAACAGCCCACTCCGCGCGGATGGCCGCCAGCGCCTGCGCGGCTGCCAGGCGATCGGGTGCGACGACACCAACCCAATCGCCCTCCTGAACAACCACAACCCCTGGCAGCGACGCCGCAGACGTGTCGAGCTGGGTCAATGTGGCGCCAAATGCCGGCGCGCGCAGCACTTTGCCCACCAACATCCCAGGCCGAGTCAGATCAGGGGTGTAGCGTCGCTCGCCCGTCACGATCGCCCAGCCATCGACCTTGGCAACCGACGTGCCGGCAATCGTCCACTGATCAGCAGGCGTGATGGGAGTCGTGTCATCGTACTCTTGGGTGAGCCGCTGCCCCTGAGTCAGCTCCCCAAAGCTGATCGCCTGGCCACTTGGATCGTGAACTATCTTTCCGTCGGCGATGCGCAGCTCGTCACGCGCGACATGCCAGCGCTCGGCAGCCAGATCGACAAGCAGCTCGCGCGTGGCGGCCGCCACCACCTGGAGCCGGCGCCCCATCACTGCGGTCGTCCGACTGCCGACCGTACCCATATCATAGGGCGTGCGAGCGGTGTCAGCCATCACCAGTTGGATCGCGCTGACCGGTAGCCGGAGCTCCTCGGCGACGGCTTGGGCGAGCGATGTGCGGATGTTCTGGCCCATCTCGGTTTTGCCGGTGTAGACGATCACCCGCCCATCACGCTCGATATGCAGCCAGTCGCCGATGGCCGGTGCATCTGGCTCGAGGGGTGCTAGGCGGCGATCGCCCGTCGATTGACCGGCATCGGGGCCAGTCGTGCGTGGCCGTGTTTCGGTCATTGTCCAGCTCCTGTCGCTGCGCGCAACTCGGCCGCGGCTTGTTGAATGGCACGTACGATCCGCGCATACGTGCCGCACCGGCACAAATTGCCCTGCATAGCGGCAATAATCGCATCCTCGCTTGGATCTGGACAGCGCTCAAGCAGCCCAAGCGCGGCCATAATCATGCCCGGCGTACAGTAGCCGCACTGCAGCGCGTCGGCGTCAAGGAAAGCCTGTTGCAGCGGGTGCAGGTGCCCGTGTGCTGCCAGGCCCTCCACGGTGAGCACAGGGCGGCCAAGCGCAGCACTGAGCGGCGTGATGCACGATCGCGTTGTCTGGCCATCGACCAGCACGGTACAGGCCCCGCACTCGCCCTCACCGCACCCGATCTTGCAGCCGGTCAAGCCCAGATCCTCGCGCAAGACATCGAGGAGCGGGCGATCACGCGAGGTGTCGACCGTATGGGTGTCGCCATTCACCATCAGCGTGGTCAGTTCGGACATGCAAACTCCTCCTCTCAAGAATGGACAACCCTGCGCTAACCGATTGCGAACGCCTTGCAGGATCTAAGAACACTCCGCCCGTGCGCGGCGCCGGTGTGGCGCAACAAGTGAGCAGCAAGATATGCGCCGCGCAGAGCGGTTGCGCAGCGATGCGGCTGGGAGCACGCGTTCAGGCGGGTGAGGCCAGCACCTGCCTGTCGGATGCCCACGCGTGACTTCGGCTGTCACCATCGCGCCGGCATCTAACCAATCTGCACACCAGGTGTCTTTATCATTAACAGAGCAACGATCTACCGAAGTTGAAAGGCTGGACACTCAATGACATACTGTGACTTGACCAGCGGCCGGTGTGGGGACATGCCCACAGCACCCGAGAGGCCCATAGCGCTCGAACAGCCCACAACGCCGTTCGGCGAGATAGTGTACGCCACCGACCCGATCTGCTCGCACTGCTGGGCGATGGAGCCCGCCTGGCGCAAGCTGTTGTATCATTATGGCCAACACCTCAGCGTGCACCATCTCTACGGCGGCTTGCTGCCGGGTTGGGACGGCTTTCGCGACGCGGGCGCGGGCATCGCGCGGCCGGCCGACGTGGCGCCGCACTGGGCCGAGGTTGCCCGCCACTATGGGCAGCCGATCGATCCAGGCGTCTGGCTGCGCGACCCCCTGCCTTCGTCGTACCCGCCCTCGATCGCGCTACACGCGGTGCGCATGCTGGCGCCCGAGCGCGAGACCAGCTTCCTGCGCCGCATTCGCGAGGCGCTGTTCCTTGAGGCGCGCAACATCGCCCGCCCGGAGCTGCTGGCCTCCTCTGCCGCCGCGGAGGGCATCGACGCCGCGCAGTTCGAGATGCTGTTCCATAGCGGCATCGCCGAGCGCGCGTTCCGGCACGATCTCGAGCAGGTCGGCCGGCTGGGCGTGCGCGGCTTTCCTACCTTGATCTTCCGCGGGCGCGGCGGCCAGACCACAACCGTACATGGCACCCAGCCGTACGCGCGCCTCGAGCAGGCGCTGCTGCAGCTGACCGGGCTGCCGCGCGCCGGGCGGGCGCCCACACCCGACGAGGCGCTTGCCGCCTATCGCATTGGGACAACCAGGGAGTTTGCCGAGCTGCTGGGTCTGGACCATGGTGCGGCCATCCAGGTGCTGGAGACCAGCGGCGCTGTCCGGACCCCGGTAGCCGGGGACGCGCTCTGGAGCGCCGGCGCTGGCGGGATTGTATGACAACATTGATGTTGGTGCGCGCATCGTCTATCGTCCCGTTTACAAATCACATAGGACTGATACTGCTGGCTTACTCAGATGGGAGGTTTGGAGGGCTTTGCCCTCCAAGAAGCTTTTGTTTTGCTTCTCGTGCGGGCGGCTTTGCCGCCCGCACCACCCGCAAAAGAGAATTTTTTCGGGGGCCTGCGGCCCCCGCACCCCAGCTGGCGAGTTTGCCAGCAGTATCAGGACTGCTATATAATACACCATCCTCGCACGTGCCGCCGGTCGTTGAAGTGGCCTTGTGCCGGTTTGTGCTTCTCCCCTTGAGCCAAACGCAACCGGTACATCGCAGCAAACGTCCTTCATGTCTCACACGGTTGGATGGGCAAGCAGCAGGTCGTTCGGCCTATACTCGTGGCTTGCCACAGTGTTTCTGCTGGGTGGGGGTGCAGGGGCGGCGCAGCCGCCCCTGCACCCCCACCTGGGGAGGTTCGGAGGGGCCTTCGGCCCCTCCGAACCTCCCAGCAAAATCAGTGTGGTTGACCACTAGAAGGAACGTGCAATGGAAGGACATGAGGGGCATGCCCACGCCCGCCTGGCTGAGATGATCGCGCGCGAGCCGCGCCGGCTCCCGAACCGGATCGGGCGCCTCATCCGTGACGATGTCGCTGCCGAAGACTTGGCGCAAGAGTCGTTGGTGCGTGCGCTGCGCAACGTGGCCACTCTGCGCGGCGCGGATGAAGCCTTGGTCTGCAAGTGGCTCGATCGGATCGCATGCAATGTCGCCTTCAACTACGCCCGCGACGAGGGCCGCCGGCCAGTGGGCCAGTCGATCGATGCCGACGCGGGTGCGCTGGCCAACACATTGCCGGCATCGGAGCCCGAGCCAGCTGCCGCCGTCGATCAGGCCGAGGTCCGGCACGTGTTGCTGGATCTGATCCGTGCGCTGCCACCCGAGCTCCGCGCGGTGTTCATTCTGCGCGACGTCGAGGAGCTGTCGACCGCCCAAACCGCCACGGCGCTGGGGATCGGTGAGGGGCTGGTGAAGTGGCGGCTGCACCATGCACGCAAGCGCCTGCGCGAGCAACTGGCTGAGCACGCCCTGAGCGATGTTTCATAAGCAGTGTGGAGTGTCAGACGCTGAAGAGGAACGCAAGCAGGTGTGTGTCTGTGACGTTACCGATGTCCGCCTGGACGCGCGCCACGAACTACCAGAGCGCGTAGCGGCCAGGCTTGCACCTCGCCGCTACGCGCGCTGCGACATGATCGCTAGGCAGCCCGCCGCACACCCAGATGCAGCTCAACCGGTGGGAAATCGACCTCGGTCTGGGCAACCAGATTGAGGTAGTTCGTGAAGATGTTGAGCGCGACGTGCGCGACCATCTCGGCGATCTCACCCTCCTCATAGCCGGCCTCGCGCACGCGGCGCAGTTCCTCGTCGGATATTGCGCCGTGTTGTTCCACGATCGTGCGGACGAAGGTCAATGCGGCGGCAGCCTTCGGGTCGCTGGCGGATGCCTGGCGGGCCTGATCCAGCGCGTCGGCGTCCAGACCGGCCCGCTTGCCGAAATAGGTATGGGCCGCGAGGCAGTAGCCGCAGCGATTGGCCTCTGCGACTGTCAGCGCGATCTGCTCCCGTAGGCGGGCAGTGAGCACGCCACCGGCCAATGCGATGTTTAGCCCGAGATAGCCCTCGAGGACAGCCGGCGATAGAGCCATCGTCCGCATCATATTGGGGATCCGCCCGAGCTTCGATTGGACGGTGTCGAGCAAGGTCCGGGCTGTGCCAGTGGCGGTCGTCGGGTCGACGGGATCGAGCCTGGTCATGGTGGTACTCCTTTGATAGAAACTGTCTGCCCGTTGTCCGGGCTGCTCTGGTAATACCACCGTACTCTAGCAGCGCCAGCCGTGCGAGTCTTGCCTTTTCTTGACAAACGGCCGTGACAAGCCAAGAACAACGGCGCACCGGCATCGTTCCTTGGATCCGCATGGTAGGGCTCAACCCCGGCAGCGGACATGTATGCGAAGATACATTGGGCGGTATATCGCACCGGCGCGACTGTGGCGCGGCGGGTGGACGTCGGATCGGCCTAGAGCAGCCCGAGTGCGCGTGCGCGCGCCACTGCCGCGGTACGGCTCGAGGCGGCCAGCTTGCCTAGCAGACTATGGATGTGCCGCTTGACCGTGCCGACTTCGATCGTGAGCGCCCGAGCGATCGCGCGGTTAGAGCAACCCTCGGCGACCATGCGCAGCACTTCCAACTCGCGCTCAGAGAGCGGCTCCACCAAAGCGTTGGGGCGTTCGAGCGCAGAGCGCAGAACAGGTGGCGCATCCGACGTGTGCGCCGTTTCAGCACGCTGTTCGTATGGAAAAGCCAAAAGAAGGCGCTCAGCGTACGCTCTAATCGAATCGTTCTGTGCTCTACGCTCTGCGCTCTGCGCTAAGAGCGCGGCCAGCGGCGCGCCCTCATCTACAAAGGTCCGGACATACCCTTCTGGCTCGGCCAGGGCCAGGGCACGTTCCAGCGTGGTCAGGGCGCGCTCTCGATCGTTCAGGGCATCGTAGGCCAACGCTTGCAGGGTCAGGATTTCGATTGCGCTGTGCATCCGTGCTTTCGCCTCCGCGTCGGCCAGCAGCCGAGAGAGCAGCAGTACCACAGCTTGTGTCTGGCCTGCAACGATACGCACTCGCACCAGCGTCAATTGGGCCGCCTCATGCGGAAAACTGATCTCGTCCTCGGGGGCCAGGCCGCTCTCGCCGGCCCAGCGCAGCGCGGCACCCAGATCGCCCTGCTGCAGCCGCAGGCGCGCTTGCAGCGCCGCCGCCTGTTCGAGCAATAGGGGCGCAAACTGGCGCTCGCGCGCCAACTGCACGAACGCCTCTAGTGTCGCCAGCGCCGCTGCTCCGTGGCCTTGCGCCTGCTGCACGCGGGCCATCGCACTATAGCCACGCATAATCACATCCGCGTGGTTCGCCAGCAATCCCTGCACCAGCGCCATGCCCTGCGCCAGGTTGGCTTCGGCCTCCTCAAGCCGGTTCCACTCGCGCCGCAGATCGCCCATGCCGACGTAGTAGGATGAACCATGAGGGAGTCCGTGCAGCGCCTCCTGGCCGGAGAAGAGCCGCTCGACCGTTGCATAGGTGGCGGCCGCCACGCGCAGGCGCCCCTGCAGCACCTGCAGATAGGCCAGGTAGGTATGGCCAGTCAGCGTCGCCATCACGTTGCCCGTCGCCCGCACCGCTGCAATCGTGGCGCCGACCCGCCGCTCAATCGCTTCAGTCACATCGCCGGTCAGTTTATAGGCGGTCGCCACATAGAGCTTGGCGACCGCGTGCGCCGCGGCGCTCAGGACCCCGGCTGCCATACTCGTGGTTGTCTCCGGTAGGAGCGCCAATGCCCGCTGCATCAAGCTGAACCCCTGCGCCAGATCGCCGGCGAAATAGCGGATAGTTCCCCGCACCACCGCCTCGGTGCCGCGCACCAGACGCGCGAACTCGTCAGGCGTCTCGGGCTGGAGGGCGCGCTCGGCGTCGCCCAGCCGTACCTCCGCCCCAGCAAACTGATTGGTCAGCATCAAGCCGACAGCATGGACGCTACAGAGGAGTGGGCGGTGCAGCATGACTGCGTCCGGGAAGGAGTTCAGCCAGCCCAGCGCGCTCTGAACCTGGCCACGCAGTATCAGCTGCAGCCCATGCTCTTCGATCAAGCGTGTCGCCGACACCCACTCGTGGGCGGCCAGCGCGTGCTGCACAGCTTCAGTGATCAGCTCTTGTCCCTCATACCAGGCACTAGCACGCCGATGCAGTGTAGTCAGTAGGGCTGGGTTGGCCCCGCGCAGCAGCCGCGCACGCAGCATCTCGCCAAATAGATGATGATAGCGATACCACTGGCGCGTGTCGTCCAGCGGCACGACAAACAGATTGGTGTGTTCCAACTGCTCCAGCACGATCTGGGAAAACGAATCACTGGGCACCGCGGGGTGGGTTGCAGGCCCCCCACCCGCATCGCCGAGCAGGACCGCGTCACAGAGCGGGCCGCACATGCGTTCAAGGATCGCGGTGTGGAGCAGGAAGGTCTGAATGTGCGCCGGCTGGTGCATGAACACCTCGTCCGCCAGATACTCCCCCACGAAGCGCTGGCTGCCAGTGAACGCGTTGATGAAGCCCGCCAGGTCGTGCCGGTCGCGCATCGCCAGCCCGGCCAGCTGCAAGCCAGCGATCCAGCCCTCGGTGCGCTCTTCCAGTGCCGCCACCTCCTCCGCAGACAGCGGCAAGCCCATCACCTCGGTCAGAAAGCTAGCCGCTTCGGCGGGTGTGAAGCGCAGATCAACAGCGCGCAGTTCAGTCAGCTCGCCGCGCGCACGCAGCCGAGCGAGCGGCAGCGGCGGGTCGGCGCGGCTAGCGATCACCAGATGTAGGCGCGGCGGCATGTGCTCCAGTAGGAAGGTCAGCGCCGCATGGATCGCAGGCGATTCGATCACATGGTAGTCATCCAGCACCAGCACACACGTAGTGTCGCGGGCGCTCATCGCGTTCAGCAGGCTGGGCAGGAGCGTCTCGGCGGGCGGCGGCTGCGGAGATTGCAGCAGCGCCAGTGCCGTCTCGGCCACCCCCGGCAGCAGCGCATCCAGTGCAGCGCACACATAGCTCCAGAAACGGGTCGGGTCGTTGTCGCCCGCATCCAAGGACACCCAGGCCACGTGTGGGGCTAGAGGCTTGCGGCTTGAGGCTTGTTTCGGATCTCCAAGCCTCAAGTCTCTAGCCTCTAGCCTCAAGGTGGCGAGCCACTCGCTCAGCAGCGTCGTCTTGCCGAAGCCGGCCGGCGCGGCTATTAGGGTCAACTTACCCCTCGAGCCGGCCTCCAACCGTTCGATCAGGCGCGGGCGCGGGACCAGGTTCGAGCGCGCGGGCGGCATGTAGAGCTTGGTCGCTAGCAGCGGGATGGCGGGCGCGGGCGCATTCGTGTCCGAGGGCGCCACACTCCGCAGCGGCGGGAACGCGGAGGGTAGCCCCGGGCCGGCCAACTGGAAGATCTGCTCGGGGCGACCTAGCCCTTTCAGCTCATGCGTCCCCAGATCGCGCAAGGCCACGCCCGCTGGCAGCCCATCGGCCACTAGCTCGGCGCTGGCACGTGAGAGCAGAATCTGACCGCCATGGGCGGCCGCCAGCACGCGCGCGACACGGTTGAGTGGTGGGCCGACGTAATCGCCCTCGCGCGCCTCGGCCGCGCCGGTGTGGATCGCCATCCGCACGCGTAGGGTCTGCCGGGCCGGGAGCCCAGCTGCATCCCAGTCTTCGACGAGCAGCGCGCGCTGGCTGGCAAGGGCGGCGGACAGTGCGTCTTGGGCGCTGGCGAAGGCCGCGCAGATCGCGTCTCCGACCGTTTTGAACACCACGCCGTGCTGCTGGGCGATCGCCTCACGTAA
>DATFXE010000231.1:0-4203 GCA_035258585.1 Roseiflexaceae bacterium
GAGGGCATGTGCGCTTTCCTGGAGAAGCGTAAGCCGATCTGGCGCGGGAAATGACCCCAGGTGGCAACTTACAGCTCGCCGCAGAATGCGACGTGCGATCGCACCTTGCGTCCTGCAACTTGCGACGGACGGTAACGACAACGAAGGCGTCACCTTTCTCCAGAAGCCCTTTACGCCGGATGATCTGCTGCGAAAGGTCTGTGAGGTGTAGGAAGCCTAATAGAGATAGCAAGTAGAGGACGATAGACGATAGCTTTGTCGACGCGCATCGTCCATTGTCCATCGTCTATCGTCTGAATGATCTCGCTATAAGCTAGCCAGGCTCCAGCGTCAGCCGATCCACTGCGACGTCCTCGACACGCGCACGGCTCCAGGGCATCGGGTGGTACTGCATCGTGCGCCAGGCTTGGATCAGGTCGGCGTAGTGCTTGCTGCTCGGTTGCCCCGACTGGCCGACCGGGTGGATGCTCAGGCTTAGATCCCAGTTCGATAGGTCGCAGATCTGGCGGTAGGATGGCGCGACATAGAATGGCTGGCCGGCGTGCTGGCGCGGTGCGTAGCCCATACGCACAGTGTCGGAATCGCCGCCCATCGGGAACGGCCCGCGGTTGAGCAGCGGGGCGAGCGCTGGCGCCACACCCAGCGAATGGCGCAGCGTGAGCGTATGATAGCGCCCATAGCGCCATTCGCTCACATCGTCGCCCAGCTCGTCAGTCAGCTCGGCGATCGCGGCCTCCCAGGCTGCGCTGAGCAAATCGTCGCCCGTGCGCTCAGAGGGCAGCCAGCTGTCGTCACGAGCGGCCAGGCGCTTGAGCACCTTCGGCAGCGCCCGCCAGAGGTAGCTGGCCGCCGGCAGCGCCGCGAACGCGCCCAGCCCGGCCACCTGCCCGAGCGGCTCGGCAACCTCACTATAGGCGGCATACAGGAGCTTCTCGCGCAGCCGCGCGTAGATCGCGCCGCCGACGCTCTCGGCCGTGAGCTCGCCATCCCACGCCGCCAGCGCCTCGCGCGCCTGCCGCGCGATCGGCGTCGGCCCTGGCAGCCGCCCGGCCAGGGCTGCCACATCCAGGCCCGGCAGGCTGCGCTGATCGCCCTGGATCGCGCTAAACGAGTGAGTATCATGCCGGGGGGTCTGCTCGATCAGCTGGCGGATCCGGGCGGCGCGGTAGCCGGGCAGGTATTCGCCCGGCAGCGCGTAGGGGTAGCCATCGGCGGCGATTCGCGTGTTGGCGCTGGCCACAAACTCTTCGTCGGGGTCGAGTATATGCGGCAGCTCGTCGGGCGGGATCGTGCCGGACCACTCGTACTCACCAGTCCAGCCCGGCACGGGCAGCAGCCCATTGCCGCGGGCACGTATCGGCAGCGCGCCGCCGAGCGAGTAGCCGATATGTCCCTCCACGTCGGCGTAGATAAAGTTCAGCGTCGGCAGGGTCCAATCGGCCACCGCGGCGCGGAAGCTGTCCCAATCGTGCGCGTGGTTGAGTTCGAGCGCGGCCGAGATATACTCGCCAGGATCGAGCGCGGCCCAGCGCAGCGCCAACACCTCGTGGCGGGGTTCAGGTGACGAGTGCCGAGTGCCGGATTGACCACTTCGCGTCACCCGGCTCTCCTCAGCGGGCACAAGCGGCGAAATCACCGGCCCATGCCGCGTGATCCGCACCTCTTCGATCGCGGGCTCAGGCCGGCCCTTGACCGCGATCTGCTCGCGGACGACCGTAGCCTGCTCCCACGCGCCCTGGAATTCATATCGGGTTGGGTCGGCCGGGTCGAAGCGCTCGATGAACAGATCCTGCACGTCGTTCTCGCCATTCGTCAGGCCCCAGGCGACCCGCTCGTTATGGCCGATCACCACGCAGGGCAGGCCGGGGAGGCTGGCGCCGGTGACATGAATGTCGCCGCCGCTGAGATGATTCTCATACCATAACGAGGGCACTTGCAGCGCCAGGTGTGGGTCGCTTGCCAGCAGCGGCCGGCCGCTGACGGAGCGCCCGCCGCCGACGGCCCAGGCATTGCTGCCCTGACCAGCTGCGCTGCTACCGGCGAACGGCGCCGCGGCTGCGGCCAGGCGCAGCGCATCGGCTCCCATGTCCGTGCCATAACGCACACCCTGCGGAATTGTCAGCGGATGGTTGGGCGGATACTCGGGCTCGAGCTGTGCCGCGCGCTCGGGACCAACCATGGCCACGATTCGCGCGCGCAGCAGATCGACCATCCAGTCGCGCGAGAGGTTCAGCGCCATCATCTTGGCCCACACCAGCACATCCTCAACCTGCCACGGTTGGGGCCGCAGGCGCAGGATGGTGAACTCGATCGGTAGACGGCGCATGTTCTGGGTAATAAACGCATTGACGCCGAACACATACGCCTCGACCACCGCACGCGCCTCGCCCTCCAGCAGTTCAGCCTCGCGCCGAACAACCCGGTTGAAGCCAAGCACGCGCATGAAGCGATCGGTGTCGAGCGCGACAGGGCCAAACACCTCCGCGAGGCGGCCCATGCCGCTGCGGCGCTGTAGCTCCATCTGCCATAGCCGATCCTGGGCGTGGACATAGCCCTGGGCGGTGAAGAGGTCAATCGTGTTCCGGGCATAGATATGCGGAACACCCCAGCGATCGCGTAGGATTTGCACCGGCGCAGCCAGGCCCGGAAGCGCCAGGCGGCCGGATGTTCGCGCCAGCGGCCGACGCAACGCCGTCAACGCTGCCACACCAGTCGCGCCGGCCACCGCTCCCAGCGCAACACCGGCGATCTTGCCAATCTTCGCTAGCGACGCCATAGCTCGCTCCAGTTAGAAGTTAAACATTCAGAGTTAAAAGTTAGCAGAACTTTTAACTCTGAGCTCTGAGCTTGAAGAACTACTGCTCAGGCGGCAGCGATGTCGCGATATCGTAGACCAGCACCTGGACATCCAGCCCCTCGCCGGTCAGCAGGCTCAGCGTGATATCCTGGGTGGCAGCCTTGATCGTCTCTTCCCGTTCTGCAGGGGCATAGACACGAATGGTTGCTTCCTCGGCCGATCGCTTCTTCACCCGAATCACCGCCTCCGCGCAAGCGGCCTTGACTCGCTCGGTCAGGTCGGCAATGGCATCGTCAATGGTCATGGAATTGTCCTCCTGGGTTGACAAACGGACACGGTGATTGGTCGTAGGCGGCGGGTAGGATGTGATTCTTCGCGTCACTCGTCACGCGTCACTGCCCTCGCCCGGCGCATCCGAGCGACGAATTCGCTGAGCACAACCGCCGTCGCACCCCAAACCTTATGACCGCCGATCGCAAAAAAGGGCACCCGCACCTCGGCCCCACGCAGCGTCCATTGCTCCTCCACTACCAGCGCCGGGTCGAGCAGTTCGCCTAGTGTTACGGTTAATACAGCGCTGACCTCGGAGTCGTTCGGTCGCAGCGCTGGGATATCAGCGCTAAAGCCGACCACCGGCGTGATCCGAAAATTGCTCGGCGGTATATACAGCGACGAGAGTGTACCCCAAACCACGACGCTTTCCGGCTCGACGCCCAGCTCTTCATGACACTCACGCAGTGCCGCGCTGACCGGGCCATCCTCACCCGGCTCGAGCGCGCCGCCAGGGAGCGAGACCTCGCCGCGGTGACTCGGCAGACGCTCGCTGCGCACCGTCAGCGGCAGGCGCAGGTCATCGCCATCGGGATAGAGCAGCAGCAGCACCGCGCCGAGGCGCGGCACCACGCCCGTGGGCGGTTCGAAGCCACGCGTAAAGCGCCCCGTCAGATCGCGCACCAGCAGCAACTCATCCAGTGGGATGGCCGGGCCGGGCCTCAGCGCAGCCCGCGCCAGACGAGCCCAGGCATCCCATGGCGGAGGGTTGTCGATCGCCCGCACGCGTGTATGCTCCTGATTCGCACGCGGCGAGCGCCGCCGCTACCGTAGAACATAGCACAGACCGGCGCGAAGCGCAAGCGCTGACGAGTGACGACATCATCACTCGTCACTCGTCACAACATGTTATGGCAGAACACGCGCGCGGGGAACGAATGTCGGCGTGACATCGGGGACAGCGCAGCTGAGCTCGAGCAGCACTTGCGATGTCCCGCGCACCCGCACGACAATCGAGTACACGCCGGCGCGCTCGCGGCCGATCAACAGCGTGGCCGCAAAGCGCCCGCTTTGGGCTACGCTCCCACCGCTCACGACGCGCTGGCCGAAGTAGACCAGAAACGGCGCTCGTGGGG
>DATFXE010000232.1:0-7371 GCA_035258585.1 Roseiflexaceae bacterium
CTTCATCCTGGGGATCGGCTGGGTCGGCAGCCGGGAAAGCGCAGGGCTAGACATCCCGGCCTCATTCGGGCTGCCAGCCGACACCACCTCCGATACGGCCGCGCATGAGATCGGCCACAACCTTGGCCGCCAACACGCCCCCTGCGACACTAACCAGGGAATCGACCCGAACTACCCCGATTCGACCGCGTCGATCGTGCAGTTCGGTGTCGACGTCAGCAAAGGCAAGGTGCTGAACCCGAACGTTACGAAGGATGTGATGAGCTACTGCGAGCCGCAGTGGATCTCGGATTACACCTACAAGGCGATCTACGCCGCTCTGGGCGGAAAGACGACCGCGGCAGCCAGCCCGGCCCCGGCCCCAAGCCTGCTCATCCGGGGCGGAATAGATCCAGACGGCACGGCATCGCTCGCGCCGGCCTACGATATCACCGGCGTGCCGGACATCGCGCCCGCGTCGAGCGACTACCGGATAGAGTTCCTCGACGCCGCTGGTAAAGTGGTGGCCTCGCAGCCGGTAGCAGTGAGCGAGCTGGAGCAACCGCATGTGGTCAGGCTTTCCGGCGGGCAGCTGGTGCGGCGGGATTCCGCGCAGTCGGTGCGCGGAATGAACATCAGCGCGCCCCAGCTAGCGATCAACGCAGTCGTCGTGGCGCCAGCGCAATCATTCGCCAGCTTGCGGCTGGTTCGCGCCGGCGCCGTGCTGGCCACGCGCTCGGCGCGCCTGGCCGGCCCCACAGCCGCCGTGACCGCTGCGAGCGTGGAGCGACAGGCCGATGGCACGCTGCTGCTACGCTGGGGCGCCCCAGGAGTCCCGGCGCTGGTACGCTACACAGCCGACGGCGGCGCAACCTGGACTACCCTTGGCGTCGATGTGCTCGGGGGCTCGCTATCCGTCGATCCGGCCACGTTGCCTGCTGGCGCTGGGCAATTCGAGATCGCGCCGGCCGACAACGCCGCGCCAGTCACACATATTTCTGCACCGTTCTGACTCCTGAATTCCGCCATGGGCGCTTGAGACTCGCGAGAGATCGCTCGATTCTTGCCTTGCCGGGGAGCGCTTCTTGCTGTTCACACGCACACCCGTACCAAGAGCTGATAGCGCGAGGGCAGCATGGTAGTATGCGAGAAGTGTGGAGGGCGGCGCTTGCGCTCATGGATTGTCGAGCAATCGCAAGGCCGGCTGGTGATTACCGAGTGCCAATCATGCGGCAATCGAAACTCGCGCTGGTTCGGAGACCCGCCAAGCGAGCCAGAGCCATCGGACTCCCCGCAAAAGGCGCATTTTACTGAGAGCTGCATAAAGAACGAAACCGTGTAGTGCATAGTGCGTATTCCGTAGCGGCGCGATCACGCACTATGCACTACGAAATATGTTTAGCTCACATTGCAGCGCTCAATAGCTAACGACATCAACAGTACTGGGCGAAGCCGAGGTGCACGAGGGCGACCTGGTTGTCGTTCAGGGCGAATGAACGGCATATTCACGAGCGTGCAGCTCTAGCGCCTCGACGATCGCCTGCTCGGCTGGCTTCGCCCGGCCGGCCGCCCAGGCCGCCGCAAATTCGGCTGGATCGAGCTGGGCGCGCGCGCGCGCCTGGTCGCGCTCGTAGTCGCCGCGCTCATTCAGCGGGAGCGGCATGCCGATCGCCTCGCGCAGCGCTTCTGCCGCGCCAAACAGCCACGCCGCCCTAACCGGCTGGCCTTGCGCCGCGGCGACGCCGGCCAGGCCCTCCAGGCACCAGACACTGCCTCCTTTCTCTCCAAGCTCGCGGTAATGCACCAGGCTTTGATGATAGAGATCGGCGGCCCGTGCGCTATCTCCTTGACTCAGCGCCGCCCGCCCCAGCCCAGTCAACGCCCAGGCGAGCGCCTGCTGAAAGCTGAGCGACTCCGACAGCGCACGGCACTCCTCCAGCAGCTGCGTGGCCAGCGCCGTGTCGCCCTGAAATAGCGCCACACGCCCTAGATTGAACAGCACCACTGCGCGGCCCCATCCATCGTCAAGCTCACGGAACAGCGCCAGGCTTTGATTGTACAACTCGGAAGCATATGCGGCGTCGGCTCGATAGAGCGCTACGTCGCCCAGGCCGTTGAGCGCCCATGCAGCCCGGCCCTTATCGCCGAGCCGCTGAAATAGGCTAATACTCTCCTCCAAGAACGCCGCAGCACGCTCGAGGTCGCCCTGGTCGCGGGTTACATTGCCAAGCTGGTGGAGCGACTCGGCGATGCCTTGCCGGTCGCCGAGCTGGCGGCACAGCGCCAGCCGCTCTTCCAGCAGCGCCAGCGCCTGGGGATAATCACCCTGTAACCAGGCTGCATTGCCCATACTCAGCAGCACGGCGGTCAGCCCGCGCTTATCGCCCAGCTCGCGGCACAGCGCCAGGCACTCCTGATACAGCGCCGCCGCGCGCGGCTGATCGCGCCGGAAGCCGAACATGCTGGCCAGACTCAGCACCGCTGCGATGCTCCAGCTATCGCCGGCGGCGCGAAACAGCGCCAGGCTCTCCTCATATCGTGCGATCGACCGCGTGTGCTCGCCCTGGTGCCACATCGCCTCGCCCAGGCGCGCCAGTGCCCAGGCGGCGCCGAGCCGTTCTTCCGATCGTCGAAACAGCGCCAGGCTTACTTCGTATTGCGCGATCGAATGCGCGCCATCGCCCTGGAACCATGCCACCCGACCTAGCCCGTAGCACGCCCATGCGATCAGCACAAGATCGTTCAGCGCACTACCTATCGCCAGGACTTCGTCGTACAGCTTGTGCGCCTCGCTGTAGTCGCCCTGGAAGAGTGTCAGGAAGGCCGAGCCCACCAACGCCCGCGCGCGGGCCGCAGTCGGCCCAGCGGCGTCAGGATGCTGCAAAGCAGCATTCAGCCACTCGCGGGCTTCACGAGCGTTCCCACGGACGTACCAGGCCCACCAGAGCGCTCGCGCGAGTTGTAGGCCGATCTCACCGCGCGATAAAGCGCGTGGGCGAACAGGAGCGGCATGGGCCGAATGGGGCTCCCCATCTTCGTGGCCGCTGGTCTCCTCGTCGTCAAGGCACCAGGCCATGGCCGCGCGCAGGTTGTCGTGCTCCACCTCCAGCCGCGCCAGGGCATCGATCTGCCACGGGCCATGAATCTGGGAATCGATCTCGCACGCCAACCGCAGGTAGTATTGAGCGTGTCGTCGCCGCGCCAGCGTGGCCGCACCGCTTGCCTCCAGACGCTCCAGCGCATATTCTTGAATAGTCTCCAGCATCAAGAAGCGTGGCTCCTCGCCAATATCTTCGACCCGATTCAGCAGGCTCTTGTCGATCAACGCGGCAAGCCTATCTACGATCGGGGATGCGAGATGGGAGATAGGAGGTGGCGTAATGGTTTCGGCTCCCCAGCTCCCGTTCCCCAACTCCCAACTCCCACACACGGCTTCGGCCGCGGCCAGCGTGCAGCCGCCCACGAAGACGCCCAGGTAGGTGAACAGCTCTTGCTCGCCAGCGTCCAGAAGATCATAGCTCCAGGCGATCGCCGCCCGCAGCGTCTGCTGGCGGGCCGGCGCATCCAGCGCGCCGCCGGTCAGCAGCGGGAGCCGACGGTCTAGGCGTTTCAGCAGCGCCTGGGGCGAAAGCAGCTTGCTGCGCGCCGCGGCCAACTCTATCGCCAGCGGCAGCCCATCCAGCCGGGCGCAGATCTGGGCGATCGCGGCGGCGTTGGCCCTTTCGATCGTGAAGTCGGGCGCGATCGCCTGGGCGCGCTCGACAAACAGCGCGACCGCCGGCGCTTCCGCGATCGCAGTTGCATCCTGGAGCTCGTCTGGACGTGGCAGCGCCAGCGGGGGCACGGGAAATTGCCGCTCAGCGCCCAGCCGTAATGCCACCCTGCTGGTCGCCAGAACCACGATCCGCGGGCCGGCGTCGAGCAGTTCCGTCACCACCCGGGCGGCCGCAACCACCTGCTCGAAGTTATCCAACAGCAGCAGCAGCGATCTATCGGCCAGATAACTTTTCAGCAGCGTGATGCCGGGCTGCTCGGCGGTCGCTTTGAGGCCGAGCGCCTGAGCAATCGCCGGCGCCACCAAGGCCGGGTCGCGGATGGGCGCGAGCCCAACGAAACAGACACCGTCGTCGAAATCGGCCTCTAGCACCCGAGCAACCTCCAGCGCCAGCCGAGTCTTGCCGATACCTGGCGGTCCCGTCAGCGTCAGCAGACACGTGCCCGTCTGCCGCAAGCGCCTGGTGAGCGCTGCGACAGCCGCCGCGCGGCCGATCAGCGGCGTCGACGGCACGCGCAGCTTGTGCGCCGGCTGCAGCGCAGGCAGCGCGAGCGCCTCTGGCGCCGACAGCTCGCCATCCACGATCCGCTGGTAGAGTGCGCTGGTTTCCTCTTCGGGCGCGATGCCAAGCTCGCTCGATAGCACGCGGCAGCAGCGCTCATACTGGACCAGCGCCGCGCTACGCTGGCCGCTGATCGCCAGCAGCCGCATCAGGTCGCGATGCGCCTCCTCGCACAGCGGATCGATCGCCAGCATGCGGCGCGCCATCGCGATTGCATCCGCATACTCACCACGGCGCTGATAATGGCCGACCAGCAGCGCCAGTGTGTCGAGGGCGCGCTGCTGGAAATACTCGCGCTTGAGCACGATCCACTCGTCGAACGCCACGCTGTCTTGAACAAAGAACTGATCGAGGAAGGCGCCGCGATAGAGCGCGATCGCCTGGCGCCGCTGGCGCGCGCAAAATGCGCAGGACTGGGGATGCTGGTGCGCGTGTTGATCGCAGGCCTCGAGCAAGCCGAGAAAAGCCGCGACATCCAGCTCGTAGTCGCTGGCAGTGTTGAACTGCACCGTGGCGCGCGTGATCAGCAGCAGCGGTGGAGTCGCGCGCGCGTCGCCGATCACCTGGCGCAGATTGGCCAGCGCCTGGCGGAGGTTATGCCGCGCCACCGCGTCGGGCTGATCGGGCCAGAGCAACCCGGCCAGCGCATCGCGCTGATGTGGGCGATCGGACTCCACAATCAGGCAGGCTAGCAGCGCCCAAACCTTGTTCGACTCAAAGCCGGCCAGCGCGCGACCAGCGGCAACAGCCTGGGGCGGGCCAAACAGGGCCACGGAGAGACGAGCCATGATCAAACTCTCCCCTACAATCAGCGTGTGGCGGGATTTCTCAGTATACCCTGATTAGACACAAGTTTCAACGCCAAAGCAGCTGACGATCTCCTGACGATCGATGGCTACAATTGAATCCATGGAAAGAGGGGAGACAAGCAGATGACCAGTAGACCGCGCCGATACCGATCGTTTCTCGTGCGCCTCTGGGGATCCGACAACGATGGCACGCCTATCTGGCACGCATCGGCGGAGGATACGCTGACCGGAGAGCGCAGAAACTTCCCCGAGCTGGAGCAACTCTTTCAATTTCTCAAACAGCAAACGCTCGAGCCACAAAGCTGCGACACAACCGCAGCATCCGCGCCTGAGTAGCCGAAGAGTGTGCGGGAGAAATTATGACTTCAAGCGAGGACACCGCAGCCGATCTGGAGGGGTACCGCCTCTTCCAAAAGGCGATCGTCGATCGCAGCGCCGAGGCCTGGGCCACGATCGCCGATCGCTACCGCAGGGTACTGGTTGCCTGGGCCAATCACTGCTGCGCCCGCATGCCGATCAACGAGCCGGCCGCCGATATCGCCGATCGCGCTCTCGCCCGCGCTTGGGCCGCGCTCTCGCCGACGCATTTCGCATCCTTTCCCGACCTGCGCTCGCTCCTGGCCTATCTGCGCACCTGCGTGACAGCCACGTCGATCGACTATGCTCGCGAGCAGGCCGCCCTGAGCCGCATCGAGCAGCTGGCGCAGCACGAGGTGGTCAGCCCGCCATGCGAGCAGGCGGTTCTGGAAAAGCTGCACCTGGCCGATCTATGGCGCCTGCTGTTGGAAACAACGATGAACGATCAGGAGCGGCTCATCCTGCGCGAGAGCTTGCTCTACGCGCTGCCGCCGCGCGCCATTTACGCCCGCCATGCCGATCAGTTCTCCGACATCACGCAGGTCTATCGCACCAAGCGCAACCTGTTCAATCGCCTCCAGCACAATCATGCGATCCACCGCTTGTGTCACGACGAAATCGCGCCCTGAAATGAAACGGCGCGTCAAGGGATACTGAGCGCTGCACAAGTTGAAACTCTCGTTGTGGCGCTAGCTTTTCGCAGCATCAAAGCAAGAAATACGTAATCCGTTACGTAATTCTCCTGATGCGCGCGGCGCGCCTATAGTGTAACGTACGGCTATCGCAGCAACACCCCTCATAGGGAAACCCAGATGGAGGAGCATCCATGATAGCCTATGCGTACGGACAGCACGCCGGCGATCTGAGTAGCAGCGCCAGCAGCGCGCACGAGCCGGCCCACAGCGATGCGGCTTGCTACGAGCTCTTCCGGCGCGCGATCGAGCAGCACGACGCGGATGCGTGGGCCGATATCGCGCGGCACTACCGTGGGCTGCTGGCGGCCTGGGCATCGCAGAGCAGCGCGCGAACCATGATCCCCGAGCAGCCCGACGACCTCGCCGATCAGGCGCTCGCCCGCGCGTGGGCCGCGCTGTCATCGGCGCGCTTCAGCATGTTTCCACATATCGCCAGCCTGCTGGCCTACCTGCGCGCCTGTGTCCGCGCCACTGTGATCGACCACGCCCGCGAGCAGGCCGGCCAACTGCGCGCCGCGCAGAGCGTCGAGTCCGCGGCGGTGTTGGCCACACCGGAGCAAACCGTGCTGGAAGAGCTGGACCGAAGCGAGATCTGGCGGCTGATCATGCGAATCACCAGCGGCTTGCAGGAGCGGATCATCGTCCATGAAAGCCTGGTCTACGCGCTGCCGCCGCGCGCCATTCAGGCGCGCCACCCGGACATGTTCGCCGATGTGGTCGAGGTCTATCGCGTCAAGCGCAACCTGATCAATCGCTTTCAGCGCAACCGCGAGCTCAAACGGCTGTGGCAAGAGGGCGGCGCGATCTGATAGCGTGTACATGTGGACACAAGCGCGGCGGGGTGTTGGTAGCAACACTCCGCCGTCGTGTGTGTAGCGCAGCTTCAACACATTCCGCTCGATCGACAGCAGCAACTCGCATCAGCTTCTAATAGTACAACGAGAGTTAGGAGGTCTGGAGGGCTTTGCCCTCCAGATTCCATCCACGGTGGGGGTGCGAGGGCGGCAAAGCCGCCCTCGCACCCCCACCGAATAGGGTTTTTCGGGGGCCTCTGGCCCCCGAACCCCATTCGGAAGTAAAGTCTCCTTGCTGTACTAATCAGGCTCTTTGTTTGACCCACCGCATCACAAATGGTATGATGCCGGCGCCTCAAACGGATCCTCGACAGCCTGGCCCGCGCGGCCCTGGGGAGCA
>DATFXE010000233.1:0-8579 GCA_035258585.1 Roseiflexaceae bacterium
ATGGGGGTTCGGGGGCCTCTGGCCCCCGAAAAACCCTATTCGGTGGGGGTGCGAGGGGCGGCAAAGCCGCCCCTCGCACCCCCACTGAGGATGGAATCTGGAGGGCGAAGCCCTCCAGACCTCCCAACTCTCGTTGTAATATTATAATCGGATCTTTGAGCATTGTTATGCAGCATGTCTCATATCGTTGCTGGCGCAGTATTCCAATCTGCCATTCGCACGCGTTCGTTCGGGGCGGCGCAGCGGCCCCGAACGAGCACCTGCGACCGCTTTCTTTTGTGGCTGCGAGGGCGTGGGAATGCGCTGCAGCACATTCCCACGCCCCCGCAGCCAGCGTGTTAAATGCAGGATGACTCATGTCCTCAGTTGTCGAGAAGCTCGCGCACGCGCGAGCCGAGCATGTCGACCCGGTACGGCTTCTGCAGGAGCGTGGTGCCGGGCACAAGCGTATCCACGCCGGGCGCGCGGGCAGAATCGTCGTCGTAGCCGGTCACGAACAGCGCGCGCAGATCAGGGCGCATGGCGCGCATCAGCTCCAGGGCATCGCGGCCGCCGAAGCGCGGCATGACCAGATCGAGGATCACCAAGTCGACCCGCGACTGGTGAACGCGAAATAGATTCACCGCCTCCAACCCATCCTCGGCCAAAATCACCGTATAGCCTAGCCGCTCGAGCACTGTGGATGCCAGGTAACGCAGCGATGCCTCATCCTCGGCGACCAGGATCGTCTCGCTGCCGCCGCGCACCAGCGGCGAAAGATTGGGAACCGTCACGCCAAGCGCCACCGCCGGCGCCGGCAGAAAGATCGTAAACGTGGTCCCGTGCTCGGGAGCGCTGTCGAGCTCAACAAAGCCTTCGTGCTGCTTGATGATGCCATAGACCACCGACAGGCCCAATCCAGTGCCCTTGCCGCGCTCTTTAGTCGTGAAGAAAGGCTCGAAGATCCGCTGCTGCAATTCGGCGTCCATCCCTACGCCCGTGTCGCCCACGACCAACTGCGCGTAGCGGCCCGGCTGCGCCCAGGGGTAGTTGCGGCAGGCCTGCTCGTCCAGTATCACTTCACGCGTGGCGATCAGCAGGCGCCCGCCGCCGGGCATGGCGTCGCGCGCATTCACGGCTAGGTTCATCACCACCTGCTGGATCTGGGCCGGATCGGCATAGATCGGCGCCAGCTCCGGGGCCAGGCGAATGGTGACATCGACATCCTCCCCGATGAGCCGCCGCAGCATATGGGAAAGCTCCGTGATCGCGCCGTTCAAGTCGATCGTGCGGCGCTCGATTGGCTGGCGCCGGCTGAAGGTAAGCAGCTGGCGAGTCAGCGCCGTGGCTCGCGTGGCAGCCTTCTCGATCTCGGCGAGCAGTGGGTAATCGAGCGATGTAGGCGCTGTGCTTTCAAGCACCAGCTGGATGTTGCCGATGATCGCGGTCAGCATATTGTTGAAATCGTGCGCGATGCCGCCGGCCAGCGTGCCAATCGACTCCATCTTCTGGGCCTGGAGCAGCTGATCCTCCAGATGCTTGCGTTCCTCCTCGGCGCGCTTCCGCTCGCTGACATCGCGCGCGATGCCCTGCACGGCGGTCGGCCGGCCATTCTGATAGATCAGCCGCGAACTCACCTCGACGCACACGCGCGACCCATCTTTGCGGATGAATTCCAGCTCCTCAGCGACGGATAGGGCCGCCTCACTCTGATGCTTCAAAACCTCTTCGGCCCGCAGATGCAAATATTCGGGCGAGAACAATTGCTCGAGCGACATCCCCAGCAACTCATCGCGCGAATAGCCGGTGAGCCGCTCGCCCATGCCGTTCACCGAGGTAAAATAGCCATTCAGCTCGCGGATGTAGATCATATCGTTGGCGTTCTCGAACAGGTCGCGATAGCGCGCCTCGGCCTCACGCCGCTGACGCTGCTCATCGCGCTCGCGCAGCGCACGCGCGACCACCGGCGACAGCCGCGCGAGATGCGACTTGACGACATAATCGGTCGCCCCAGCCTTGAGGCTTTCGATCGCCGTCTCCTCGCCCAGCGTGCCCGAGACTAGAATGAATGGGAGATCGGGGTCGCGCTGGCGTAGCAGCTGGACCGCGCTGATGCCATCGAACATGGGCAAGTTATAGTCGGAGATCACCAGATCGTAGGTGTGCTGATCGAGGCGGCTCAAAAACTCCTCGCGTGTCTCGACGCACTCCCAATGGCAAGCATATCCAACCTGTTCGAGAGTCAGGATAGCAAGTTCTGCGTCGAGCAGATTATCTTCGAGCACCAGCACCCGCAGCTCCACCGGCATAGATCCTCCGTGGAAAGACGCGAACCCAGCGAACTCCTTTCGCTGATCGCCGGCACGCATCATGTTCGCGTGGGAACCTCATTGGTCAAAACCCAGAACAATCCAATCTGCTTCACAACCTCGACAAACTTATCAAAGGCGACCGGTTTGACCACATACGCATTCACTCCCAGGTTGTAGCTTTCGACGACATCCTGCTCCTCGCGCGACGATGTCAGCACGACGATCGGAATGGTGCGCAGCGCCGGGTCGCTCTTTATCTGGCGCAGCACCTCCAGGCCATCGACCTTCGGCATTTTCAGATCGAGCAGGATGACCATGGGGCTGCCGGGCAGCCGATCGGCGAACTGCCCACGGCGCTTGAGATAATCCAGCGTCTCGGCGCCATCGCGCGCAACCACCACTTCATTCGTCAGGCGGTACTCGGCCAGGCCAGCGAGCGCCAACTCCAGATCGAATGGATTATCTTCAGCTAGCAGGATTTTCTTCATCCGTATCATCGCTCCTATGCCGTCTCAGGGTCATATAGAACGTGGCACCGCCATCCGGCGCAGCCTCCGCCCAGACGCGCCCTCCATGCCGGCTGATGATTCGCCGCACGGTCGCCAACCCGATGCCAGTGCCTTCGAACTCTTCATCACGATGGAGCCGCTGAAACACGCCGAACAATTTGTGTATGTAGGCCATATCGAAGCCGACCCCGTTATCGGCGATTGCGATAATGATTTCGTCGCCATCTCCGGCGATCGCGTCAATCGCTATCCGCGCCTGCGCGCGCGGGGTGGTATACTTCACCGCATTGGAAAGCAAGTTACTAAACACTACGCTAATCATCGCCGGGTCGCCGCTGATCACCGGCAGCGGCCCGATGCGCCAATCGATGTCACGACCCTCGGTCATCGGCGCGAGATCGTGGCGAACATCCGTGACGACATAGTTCAGATCGACCGGCAGCAGCTTCATCTCGGTGCGGCTCATCCGCGAAAAGGCCAGCAGATCGTCGATCAGCCGTCCCATCTTCCGCGCCGCCCCGCCGATCACCTCCAGATAGCGCGCCGATGTCTCGTCCAAGCGAGCGGCCTCGCGCTGGGCGAGCAGCCTGGCGAAGCCGTCGATATGCCGGAGCGGCGCGCGCAGATCGTGCGAAACCGAATAGCTGAATGCTTCCAGCTCTTTATTCGCGGCCTCCAGCTGAGTCGTACGCTCCGCAATCCGGCGCTCCAGCTCCAGATCAGTGCGCTTGCGCACAAGCAGGTGCCCTAATGTCGAGCCATACAGCACCAGCAGCTCCAGCTGGTACTTCGATATAGGCAGCTTCCCAAGCAGGTTGTCGGCGCTGATATAGCCAAGCACCCGGTCGCGATCCCAGAGCGCCGCTATCCCATTCCAACCATGCCCCACCACCTGGCTGCTACTGTTGTACAGTTCGACTTGTTCCTGAAAGTACACCGGAAACTGGGCGTAAAACGCTTCAATCAGCAGATCTTTCAGATGCATGCGCACCCGCATGCCCCGCTCGTCGCGAATATCGCCCTGTTCGTCGGTGCCAAACGAGCCGAGCACATAGCGCGGATCGTCATCGAGAAACCAGAGGCCCAGACGATCAAAGCCCAAGCGCTCGCGGCCAAGCTCGACTGCCAGACGACACAGATCATCGAAGGAGGCCGCGGCCGATAACTCAATCGTGAGGGCATGCAGGGTCTTCAGCTGCTCTTGAAACGAGCGCGCGGCCTCCTCGCTCGCCCGCAACGCCTCCTCGGCGCGTTTGCGTTCGGTGATATCCTGCATCGCGCCGATCATGCGCAGCGGCACGCCACGCTCATCACGAATGATATAGCCGCGATCGAGCACATGCGCATATGTCTGATCGGCGCGGCGGAAACGATACTCGCCCGACCAGAACTGACCGCCATTTTCGATCGTAGCCAGCACGCCGGCCGACGCATGCTCGCGATCGTCGGGATGGAGGTGCTCATCCCACCAGAGCGGGTAGGAGCCGACATCTTCTGCCTTGTAGCCAAACAGCGTCAGAGCGCAATCATTCCACTCGAGGCGCTGATTGACGATATCCCAATCCCAGATCACGTCATTCGTCGCCCGCGATACCAGGCGATAGCACTGCTCGCTGCTGCGCAGCGCCGCCTCAGCGCGCGCGCGTTCGACCGCCACCGACGCGAGGTAGGCCGACTGCTTGATCTCCTCCAGCTCGTCGGCACTCGGCAGGCGCGACTCGCGATAGTAGACGGCCAGCGTACCCAGCACACGCTGCTGCGAATCGCAAAATGGCGCCGACCAGCAGGCGCGCAGGTCATGCGACAGCGCCAGATCGCGATATTCTGCCCATAACGGGTCGCTGGCGACATCGGCGACGATCACTGGCTCACCGCGATAGGCCGCTGCGCCGCACGATCCACCAAACGGGCCGATCGCCTCGCCATCGATCGCGCGCAGGTACGCCTCGGGCAGCGAGGGCGCAGCCCCGTGGGTCAAATGCAGCCCCTCTTGATCGAGCAGCAGGATCGAGCAGAGCCCGCCGTCGATCTGGCTCTCGACCTTTCTACAAAGAATATCGAGGATTGTGCTGAGCGGCGCGCCGGTGGCCAGCTGCTCGAAAAAGCGCTGATGCCACTCCAGCGCCTGCTGGATGCGCGCCGGCGCAGAGCGGCTGTCGTACGAATGCTGGCGCGCATCTGGTCGATCGCGATCCAATAGCTGGCTGTCTCGCGCACGCTCGAGCTCGGCGACACGTGCTCGTAATGCCGCCAGTTCCTCGTAGAGCTGGTCTCTCGTCTGGTGTTGATCCTGCATAGGCCAGTTGCTAAAGAACGATCTTGCGGTCCTTCACCAGGCGCTGCTTGGTCTTTTTGAAAAGCTCATCATAGCTCATCCGGCCCATGGTGATCTCATATTTATAGGCCTGGAGCATCTTATGAATCTCGGCGTCGAGCTGCTCTTCGACCAGCAGCTCATCGGTGATGATCTGCTGCGCCGCCAGGCGCAACTGGCTGTCGTCGCCGCGAAATAGCACGCCGTCGATCTCTGCCAGCTGGTCGACCAGTGCAGCGGACAGCTGCTCGATCTTATCAGGTGAAAGTTTCATCGATCGCCTCCTCTATTCCACGCAGTACAGTGTATGCGCCAAGTGGCACTTCGTCAATGCTATAGGGTGAGCGATTTGAACGCGGAATAGCGCAGGATCGTGACGCCGCGGCTGCTTGCGGATCAAAGCCCCTTCTGGTACACTGCGCGAAGCCTGGCCAATAACACGCCGCCGATTGTAGCACTGTAACATAAGGAATCATGGAACGGGCTGAATATCTGGTCATGGCGGCCGTCGAGGGGCATCATTGGTGGTATGGCGGGATGCGCGCGATCGCGGCGAGCATCATCGACGGGGCATACGCCGGCAGATCCGACCTGGATATTCTGGACGCCGGGTGCGGCAGCGGCGGCAATGCTCACTTCTTGCGACGCTACGGCAAGGTGACAGGGATCGATCTGGCGGCCGAGGCGCTCGCGCTGGGCAAAACAAGCGTGCGCGGCCGGCTGGCGCGTGCGTCGGTGCTCGCCATCCCATGCCTGGATGCGAGCTTCGATCTGGTGACATCATTCGAGGTTTTGTATCATCGCGCTGTGCCCGACGAGCTGATGGCCTTGCGTGAGGCGCGGCGAGTGCTGCGGCCGGGCGGGCGTCTGTTGGTGCGCCTCCCGGCCTACCAGTTTCTGCTGCGCCGGCACGACCGCGAGGTCCACACGCGCCAGCGCTACACCGCCGGGCGCGTTCGGGCGCTGCTACAGGCCGGCGGCTTTGCGGTCGAGCGCTGTACCTATATCAACACATTGCTGTTTCCGTTAGCGGTGGTCCAGCAGCTGGCTGAGCGCGTGCTGCCCAACCTCACGTCGAACAGTTCCAATCTGGTGCCGCCATCTGCTGTGTTGAACGAGGCGCTGCGCTGGCCGCTGGCGGCTGAGGCGGCATGGATCGCCAGCGGACGCTCATTTCCATTTGGCTTATCGATCGCGTGCATGGCACGCAAGACCTGAATTCCTTTACGATGCTTCAACAAACGCTCGACCGCTTATCGGAAAACCCTCATGCCTGGAACATCCTGCGCCGCGTCGTCGAAAACGGATTCCGCGGTGAAAAAGACGCGATCGCCCGAGAATTAGCTCCCTGGGACGACGTCGGGCAACGCGAATTCCTCGACTTCGGCTGCGGCACCGGCGAGTTCGCACCCTGCTTCCCGGCGCAGCACTACACCGGCGTCGACCTAGCGCCACACTACGTGCGCTTCGCCATTCGGAACTACGCCGGCAGCTTTGCCGTCACCAGCGGCGCAGCGATCGGCCTGGCGAGCGCGCGCTTCGACGCGGCGCTGGTGGTGGGCGTGTTTCATCATATGCCCGACGACCTGGTCCGCATGACCGTAGCGGAGCTGCACCGCGTGATGAAGCCAGGCGCAAGGCTGCTGGTGATGGAGGACATCCCACCGCCCGATGCCTGGAACGTCGCGGGGCGAATGATGCACTGGCTGGATCGGGGCGGCTTCATTCGCAGCGCCTCCGAGTATCGCGCCCTGTTGGAGCCGCACTTCGAAGCACGGGACATCTACGATATCCGCTCCGGTATCTGTGATTACGAAGTGTATGTGTTGCAACGAAACCAGTAGGCAGTCGCCGGTAAGCAGTCGGCAGAACGAGCACGCCGCTGACTGCCGACTGCTTACTGCTTACTGACGTCTATGCTATTGTTTGTGAGAAAAAACATGATCGTCTACCTGTTGCTGCTGATCGCGATCTGCCTGACTGTGACGGGCGAGGTGCTGCTGAAACTGGGCATGAATGCCGTGCGCGCCGATGTCGGCGCGTTCGCGCCGTCGCTGCCGGTGCTGCTGCGCACCTTTACCGACTGGCGGGTGGTGCTGGGATTTGCGTTGATCTTCAGTGGCGCGCTGTTCTGGCTAGGCGTGATCTCGCGCGCCGATTTTTCGTTCGCCTACCCGCTGCTGGCGCTAAGCTATGTGATCGCCTTGATCCCGGCCTGGCTGGTGCTGGGCGAGACGGTGACACTCAACCGGATCATTGGCGCGTTCGTCGTCGTCGCAGGCGCACTGATTATCGGCTGGGGAGAGCGATAGAGTTTTGAGCTTTAAGGTATGAGTTATGAGTTAAAAGTTAGGTTATTTCGATAACTCAACTCGTAACTTTGAACTCTTAACTTTGAACTCTTAACTGATAGTAGAGCGATCCATGCGCGATCTGCGCGCTCTTACAACCTGGCTGATCTTCGAGGCCAGGGCCGCAATGGGCTTCGCCCGCGAGCGGGAGATCTGGATCGCGCTGGCATGCGCCTTGCTGCTCTGGATGCTCGCCTACCAGGCGCCTTATACTCACCGGCTCGACCTCGGGGGCAACCTCCAGACCGGCCGGCGCTACGACGACGAGCCATTTCTGGGCGACAGCTTCAATAAATCCGAGCCAGCCGACCCGATCCCTGCCGGCACGACGCTGCTGCTGCGCTGGTCGAAACAAGATTCGACGCTTATCCTTCCAGGCATAGGTGGTGGGCGCTGGGTTGTGCGAGTCAGCGCCAGCAGCGGCCCACGCCCCGCGCCTGTCGTCAGCCGGTGGGACGACGGTACGACCACCAGCAGCCTCACGATCGACGCTGTTCAGCGCGACTACCATCTCGCCGCGCGCGCCAACAGCTCGGGCGATTTGACACTGCATTTCGTCACACCGCCGCTTGAGGCACCCGGCGACCCACGCTCGCTCGGATTGGTCATGACGCGCGTAATCGTCGAGCCGATCGCGGGCCCGCGACTTCCAGCGCCGCGCCAGTTGGCCCTGCTGGCCGCCGCGCTGGCGCTGATCTACCTGCTGCTGCGACGGTTTGCGTTTGCGCCGCGGCCCGCCCTGGCGCTGGCGCTGGCGCTGGCAGTGCTGGCAGCGCTGCTGCTGGCCCGCGAACGCATGGCGCTGACACTGCTGACGCCCAGGCTGCCGGTGATTCTGGCCGGTTGTTACGCGATTGGGCTAGCACTGGCAGCACTTGAAAGGGCTGTTATCCACAACGAACTGGCGAGCGAAAAAGCGGAGACAGGGAGACAAGGAGACAAGGAGACTGCCGAACAGCCGAGACGCACTACGCACTACAGACTACGCAACGAGCTAGAAGGGCGCCGCCCTCGCCCCCTCACCCCCTCACCCCCTCACCTGATCATCGCGCTCATCCTCCTGGCTGCCGCGCTGCGGCTTGGCGGGATGCTCCACCCGCACGCGCGCTTCAGC
>DATFXE010000234.1:0-2274 GCA_035258585.1 Roseiflexaceae bacterium
CGCGGCCGACAGCAGCGCCAGCACGGCTGGCGCCGGCAGTGGCAGCGCGCCATGGGCGGCGCGGCCCCAGCCCGACCCAAGCGGCAGCGGCGAGGCGTAGACTTCGTCGACGCCCAGCAGCGCCAGGCCGGCCACCACGCCGACGATATCGACGATCGCGTCGAGCGCGCCGACCTCGTGGAAATGTACCTGACTGGCAGGAATGCCGTGGACCTGGCCCTCGGCCTCGGCCAGCAGCGTGAAGATATGCAGAGCGCGCTGTTTCTGCGCGGGCGCAAGCGCGCTTGAGTCGATGATGCGCTGAACGTCCGCGAGATGACGATGGGTATCCTGCTCGGGCGCATGCACCAGCGCACGCGTGCCGGATAGGTAGCGCCGCACGCCGCGCTCGGCCGCGATCGACCAACCTTCGAGATGAAGCTTATCCAGCTCCGCGCGCAGCGCATCCAGCGACACACCCGCGTCGAGTAGCGCGCCGAGCGCCATATCGCCGCTGATGCCGGAGAAGCAGTCAAAGTAGATCGCGTTGGGCATGCCGGCAGTATAGCACAGGTTATACCAAGTTCGGTTGATTGCTTACGAAAAGCGGGGTGGTTTGGAGGGGCAGCAGGCCCGTCCAAGAAACCCTTTTCATAACTCTTTATCCGAACTTGGTATTATAGGGGACAGAGAATCGGCGATAGAGGCCCAGATGTCAACATGCGTCGCAATCCTACGCTGGCAAGAAGTCGATCCTGGCGCCATGGGCCAGCTGTTGATTGGTCGGTCGATCCTGGTGCGGCCCGCGCAGCGTTAGCGCAAAAGGTCCCTCGCCGCGAGCTTCAAGCTGTTCGGCGAGCGCCGTGCCGCTGCTGGAGTCCGGCGTAGCGAGGGTGATCGCCGAGGCGTCAAGGGCGAATGAGACAGCCCGCGCGCCCTGCATGCTGGAAAGGGCTGTTTCACGCTCGACGACGCCCAGCAGCGCGCGATAGCGTGTGACGCTTGCGCCCAGATCCGCCACCGCTACCGTCAGGCCAGCGATCCCGCTGACGCCATTGGCGTGCAATCGCGCCGCCCCATCCGGCACGCGCAGCGCGCGCGGCGTGACATCGCCGCACAGAAAAGGCAAGTCGGGGGTAAGCGCCCGCGCAGTCTGCCAGGCGACCTGCTGGCCGTCGGGGCGCGTGCGCCCGCCCGCAAATGGGCCTTCCAGGGTCAGGCCGCGCTCGCGCGCCGCTGCCAGATCCGCTTCGATCGCCGTTGGCAACAGCGCGAAATCGATCAGTCCTTCGCCGAGGGCGACGTGGCGATACCAGTGGTGATCGGGCGCCGGTCGCTTGAAGGCGATCAGCTCTAGATAAGTATCGTCGGCGAAGATCACCAGCGCGTTGTGGGTCGCGCCGCCAGTATGCTCGCCGCCCGGCGTCACAGTGAAGCCAAGCGCGGTGTAATCCGCAACTGCAGCCGCGAGATCACGCACCAGGATGACGATGTGATCGATTGCGCGGATCATTGTGTGCTCCCTATTACAGTAGACAGTAAGCAGTAGGCAGGAGGCAGTAGGCTTTAGTGCTTACTGCCTACTGCATTCTGGCATTAACGCGCCCCTAGCCCGCCCAGTACAAAGTGCACCGCCTGCTCGGCGATCTCCTCGACCCGGCCGCCGATGACGCGCGTGAGGTTGTTGAACGCGCGCGGGCTGAGCACCTCCAGGCACAGAGCAGCCAGCATCGCCGGGTCGCCCTGGCGGATGCGGCCCTGGCGCTGGCCATCGACGATCACCTGCCGCAGCATCGCATGGAACGCGTCGTAGAGCTGCTGGTCAAACACAGTCGCCCCACCGGCCGCCTCAGCTGGTGGGCGCAGCTCCAGCAGCGCTGCCTGACCCTCGCAGCGATGATACTGCACCAGCACCAGCGCGCGTAGCTTCAGCAGCGGATCGCCCTCGGCCTGGGCCGCTTCTTGCAGACAATGCTGCGCATCGGCGCAGACGGCGTGGCTGACGGCCGCGAACAGCTGCTCCTTGCTCGGAAAACGGCGGTAGATCGTGCCGACGCCGACGCCGGCCCGCCGCGCGACTTCCTCCATCGTCACATCGGCGCCACGCTCGGCCAGCAACTCCTGGGCCGCGCTCAGCACGCGCTCGAGATTGCGCTGAGCATCCTTGCGCTCGCGGCGTTCGTTTGGATGGGTTGCGTCCATTCGATCGGTCACTTCCTTCTCATAGCTGCTGCATAGGCGCCAATGAGACCGCGCACTATACGCCGCTAGTATACCACTTCTTCTTATAAAACG
>DATFXE010000235.1:0-3839 GCA_035258585.1 Roseiflexaceae bacterium
CTCTCGTTGTAATTCTAATTCGAAAGCGTGGTAGTATTCCGACTAGTCTAGCCCTCATATCTGGAGACAACATGAACACTGCGATCCGCTTAGGCCCTTCCCAGATCGGTATCCTCGTTCTCACGGTGGCGACCGCCGCCATTCATTTCAGCCGAGCGGCGGCTGATCCTCAGATCGCGGGGCTGTTTGCCCTGAATGGTCTGGGATATCTCGCTCTGGCCATCGCCTTCTTCTTACCTGCGCTGAGTAAATATCGCTCTTGGGTGCGCTGGATTTTCATTGGCTATACGGCAGTGACAGTCTTGCTGTATCTGGTGTGGGGTGGGATGAGTGGCGAATGGGGTGTTCCACTTGGACCGCTCGACAAGGTCATTGAGATTGGATTGATCGCTCTGCTCTGGCGAGAAAAGTGAGTGGTCCAACGAGGGGATCGCCATTTATCCTTACTCTGCTTTTGCCGTACGAGTACTTTCCTTTCGTAAATCATAATGCGACCGCCGCTCTAGGCGCTCTCGGCGGGCGCGCGCCAGTAGCGCGCCCCATCGGGCGTGCGGTCGAGCAGGCGTGCGTCGTACAGCGCGCGGCGCAGCGTTACGTGGTCCTGATAGGTGTGCCACTGCTTCAGCAGCTCGTTGACCTCACGCTCGGTATATTGCCGATCGTACTCAAACTTGGACGATAGATAGTTCAGCAGCAGATCCTGAGCCTGGCGCTTGGCCGGCCACATGGTCACGCGGCCAGAGGGATCGAGAAAGCGTCGCAGCGCCTCGGGCAGACCCACGCGCGCGTCGGCCTCGGCGCCGCGGGCGTTTTCGGCCGAAAGCAGCTGCCTGAGCATCCAGAAGGCCGAGTCGAGCTGCTTGGGATTCAGCCGGTAGCGCTTGTTCGCGCCATCGCCGCGCAGCTCTTCGACGAAGCCGGCCGAGACCAGCTGCTTGAGGTGGCGCGACACATTCGGCTGGCTCTGATCCAGCTGCGCGATGATCCCTTGTGTTGGCAGCTCCTCGTGTTGCGCAAGCAGCTCCAGGATGTGCAGGCGCGTGTCATCGGCCAGTGCCGTGAGCGGCCGCAGCAGCTCGCCGCGCTTGATCGGCGCCGCGCGCAGCGGCAGTGCAGTAAAATGCCCAAGCACAAACACCCAGATCGTAGTGTCGCTGCCGAAGCGCGCCGCGTGCAGGCGGATGTGCGGCGACAGCACAAAGACGACCTGGCGCACCCCGGCGAGCTGCGCGCCGATCGAATCCGGCAGATCACGGTTGGTGAAGGCCCGAATCGTGTCGGCGGCGGTGCCAGCCGGGAGCGGGCGCTGCGCAAGAAAGGTCAGGTAGCCGTTCATTTTCGCCAGCCGGCGCTCCCAGTCCACGCCCAGCACGCTCTCCCACATGTCGTACAGATGCGCGACGATCACATCCTGCAGGGCCAGCGGATCGTTTAGCAGCGCGTGAGCCTCCAGCGCAAGCGCCTCGTCCAGCGGCTGGCCAGGGCGCAGCCGGCTGAGCCGATCGATGTACAGCCGCGCGTCGGCCAGCAGCAGACGCGAATCGGCCGGTGTGCGCTCGCCATTTCGCGCCAGCCGCTGGAGCAACTGGTCGCGCAGCTGCTCCGCATCCCGCGCCTCCAGCGCGCTCAAGTACGCTCGGAAATCGGGGTACATCTCGGTGGGAAACAGCGTCGGGCCAAGCGTCTCGAACACGAGCAGATTGCGGTGGCGCTGCTCGGGCGTGAGCGCGGCAACCGTTTCATAGACCCAATCCTCGACATCGGCATTCCGCAGGTCGGCGCTGAGCATGGCCAGGCTCATCAGCGCGTTGCGCGCCGGATCGGTCGTGATGATGTAATCGGCCTGCTCCTGAGCCGCAAACCCAAACGGTGAAATATCCATATCGCGCCTAACCTTTATACGCATATACGCATATCACTTAGGGTGACTATAGCATGAGAGTGGAACAGAGTCAAGAGGGAGATTCGATGAACACTCATCCACGCGAAAAATTCGTCCTTTTTCGCGAGGAATAGGGCAATTCGAGGGTCAATCGCGAATTCTGGACTGATGGTCTCATCGGCTACCACAGTGGCCTTGACGGGGAGGTCTGGGGCGGCAAAGCCGCCCCAGATCAGAAAAGGCATCAGGAAGGGCTGCGCCCTTCCTTACTACCCTTATGAGCCCATTGGGTGGGGGTGCGGGGGCGGCCGCAAGCCCGCCCCCGCACCCCCACCTACCACCATAAGAGTGGTGAACCGCTAAGCTTGGATTGCTTCCGGTTCGGCCGGCGCAGTAGGAATGAATTCCTTGGCCGGGGGATCATACCAGCCGTTGGGGGGCGCAAGCCGCGCGGCTTCGGCCGGTCCCCACATACCTTGCTCATATGGGTAGACCGGCGTGACATTCCCAAGAATGGGGTCCACCACCTCCCAGGCCGCCTCGACCTCATCCTGACGAGCAAACAGTGTGGGGTCGCCCTCCATCGCGTCGCCCAATAGGCGCTCGTACGGCTTGAGCGCGTGCCGCACGTAGCGCATGACCTCCAGCTCGACCGGCTCGCCCACCATCGCCTCGCCGCCCCGTTTCACCCGCGTGCCTAGCGAAATCACGATCTCCGGGCTCAGCCGGAAGCGCAGATAGTTCGGGGCAGTCGCGAGGTTTTCCCCGAAGGGCGAAAACGGCGGGCAGCGGAAGCGGACCAGCACCTCGCATGCGCTCACCGGCAGACACTTACCCGCCCGGATGAAGACGGGAACCTCGGACCAGCGCCAGGTGTCGACTAATAGGCGAACTGCGGCATAAGTCTCGACGGTGGAATCAGGCGCCACACCGGCCTCGTCGCGGTAGCCGCGATACTGGCCGCGCACGACATCTTCCGGCCTAAGGTTCCGCATGGCCTTGATCAGCGTGCCCTTAGCGTCGCGCAGCGGCTCGGGCGTACTCCCGGTAGGCGGCTCCATCAACACACAGGCCGCCAGCTGCAGCATGTGATTCTGTACCACGTCGCGGATGGCACCGGCCTCTTCGTAAAACCGGCCGCGACCGCGGACGCCGAACTGCTCGGCCAGCGTGATCTGCACGTGGTCGACATAGACACGGTTGAAGATCGGCTCGAGCCAGATATTGGAGAAGCGGGTGTAGAAGATGTTCTGGACCGGCTCTTTGCCGAGGTAGTGGTCGATTCTGAAGATCGCCCGCTCGGGGAAGTACTCGTGCAGGATGCAGTTGAGCTCCACGGCCGAGGCAAGGTCGCGCCCGAACGGCTTCTCGACGACGACGCGGGCGTTTGTGGCGCAGCCCGCGTTGGCCAGCCCCCTCACGACGGTGCCGAACATGCTGGGCGGAATCGCCAGGTAGTGCAGGGGACGCCTGGCATCGCCAAGCGCCGAGCGAATCCGATCATACGTAGCGGGATCGTTGTAATCGCCATCGATATAGCATAGCAGCGACGACAGTTTGGCGAAGGCCGCCTCGTCGACGCCGCCGTGCGCTTGGAGGCTTTCGCGGGCGCGCACGCGCAGCTGCTCCAGAGTCCAGCCCGAGAGCGCAACGCCGACGATCGGCACGTCGAGACGGCCGCGCTTGATGAGCGCCTGTAACGCTGGAAAGATCTGCTGATAGGCTAAGTCGCCGGTGGCGCCGAAAAAGACCAGCGCGTCAGAGTGTTCGGTACCCATCGATAATCTCCCTGGCAGCCGGCTTCGTCTCCATCTCTTCACAGGTGCAGGTGATCAGAAGAGTGATCCGCTCCACTTAGGGATCTGGAAAATCTAAATCATCCCTGGGGAGGTGTGGAGGGGGCACCCAGAGGGTACCCGGGCCCCTCCACACCTCCCCAGGGTGGGGGTTCGGGGGC
>DATFXE010000236.1:0-26046 GCA_035258585.1 Roseiflexaceae bacterium
ATCGCAATCAGCTATGCCGTTTATACGCTGTCGCTGCTGGTCACGGCGACAGTCCTGGCCCTCGCCGCAGCGCTGCTGGCCGGGCCAGTGTTGCTGATCTTCTTCTCGATGTTGGCGATGTTCGAGACGATCGCACTGCGCCTGGTGCTGATTCACAGGGGCGAGATCGTGCCGGTGCGGCCGCCGAAGTGAGCTGAAGAGGTGACAGTTTTGAGTTTTGAGTTTTCAGTTTTGAGTTCTCGTGTCTCTGATCTCAGTTCATCGTTCATCGCTAGTTCAGCGGTTCGGCGGTTCAGCAGTTCCGCGGTTCCGCGGTTCGGCGGTTCAGCAGTTCCGTGGTTCCGCGGTTCGGCGGTTCAGGATATTCCGACATGTTTGAGGCATCCCAACATCTTACCGCGATCGTCTGTGGGAGCGACACGCCGATCGGTGGCGCGCTGGTCGCACGGCTGCTCGCCGCCGGGGTGGCGGTGGTGACGGTCGACTTCACGCCAGCGGTGCAGCTCGAGGGGGTGCGGCTCTGTCTGCACGGCGATCTTCTGGCCGAGTCGACCTGGGCCGCGTTCGCGTCCGCCATCCGTGAGTGCGCCCTGGCCCCCACCTGGATGGTGTCCACGCTGCAGACATCCGATGCGCCGTTGCAGGCGCTCGATCTGTCGCAGGAGCGCTGGGATGGCGTGATGGCCCACAACCTGCGCAGCGCCTACCTGGCGTGTAAGCACCTCATGCCCTTGATGGAGCAGCGCGGCGGCGCCGTTGTGCTGCTGGCCTCGGTGTACGCGGGGTGGGATGTTCGCGCCCAGGCCGCGGCCCAGAGCGCTAGCGATGCCGGGCTGCTCGCGCTTTCGCGTGCGCTCGCGCTGGGCGGCGCGCCAGCGGGCATCCGCCTCAATACCATCTGCTACGGCCTACTGGCGCAGCCCAAACAGGTCGCACGGGAGGCTCGGCTGCGCGTGGCGGCGGGCCGCATCCCGCTCGGGCGCGCCACCAGCCCGGAGGATGTCGTTGACGCGATACTCTTTCTGCTGTCGTCCGACGCGAGCTACATCACAGGCAGCACACTGATGGTCGATGGTGGGCAGAGTCTCCAGAGCTGGAGCAACGCGCCGGATGAACCCGGCTACCCGCAGCCGGACTGATGATGAGGATGAGCCATGAGTGACCACACGTAAACCGACTGGAGCGGATCGAAACGCACACGCCCTACCCTCAGCCGCCGGGCTTGGACTGGGACGCCGTGCTGCCCAACCAGATAGAGACGATCCCGGTGCTGCGCAAGCTGCGGGAGCGGCGGAGCTGATCGCGGTCTAGCCCATGGAGTGGTGATGTCGGTCGAGTGCTTCATTCAAGCCATGCCGAAAGTGGAGCTGCACGTCCATCTCGAAGGGTCGATTCACCCCGCGACTCTACTGAAGCTAGCGCAGCGCAATCGTGTGCCGCTCCCGGCGGATACGGTCGAAGGATTGCAAGCATGGTATACGTTTCACGACTTCGCGCACTTTGTCGAGATTTATGATCGTGTCTCACGTTGTATTCAAACGCCGGATGATATTGAGCTGATCGCGCGTGAGTTTCTCGCCCATCAAGCGGCCCAGAATATTTGGTACAGCGAGGTGACGTATACGCCATTCACTCATTACCGCTTGAAAGGACTGACCTTTGCACAGCAGCTTGCGGCGCTCAACCGCGCCCGTGTGTGGGCTGAGGCCGAGCTAGGCGTGACGATGCGCTTTGTGCTGGATTTCGCGCGCAAAGCTCCATTGGAGCACGCTGCGACCGTGGCCGATTGGGCTGTCGCGGCGAGGGACGAGGGCGTTGTGGCGCTGGGGTTGGGTGGCGTGGAGCAGGGGTATACGGCGGCGAAGTTTCGATCGATATTCGAACATGTCCGCGACGCTGGCCTGGCGCGCGTACCGCACGCCGGCGAGACGGTTGGGGCAGCCAGTATCTGGGGCGCGCTCCGCGCGGCGGATGCGACCCGTATCGGTCACGGGGTGCGCTGTCTGGAGGACTCCGCGCTGGTCGCCGAGCTGCGCGCTCGACAGATCCCGCTGGAAGTGTGTCCGACAAGCAATGTTCGTCTTGGTGTGGCGCCGAGCTTGGCCGACCATCCACTGCCGCGATTAGTGAACGCCGGGCTGTATGTGACTGTCAATTCCGACGATCCGCCGATGTTCAACACGACGCTGACTCGAGAGTATCTAGCACTCGCGCAAACGTTCGGATTTGGCCCCGTCGTGGTTGAGCGCCTCGCTCTCAACGCCGTGCGCGCGACGTTGCTGCCAGCGGCGGAACGGGCAGATCTGGAGGCCAAATTCAGCGCCGCATTCGCAGACTTGCACGCGAGGTTTGCATGACTATGGCAGCTCAAAGGTCGATACGCGTCGCCTGTTGCTGTGCGATCTCGAAGAGCGCCTTCGCGCGGCGGCGGCTCTCGGCGTCCAGCGGCGGCATTCCCGCCTGGCTGACCATCAGCGCGGCGGCGACGGTCGCATAGCAGCCGGCCAGCCGCGAGTCGTGGTGGCGCCACCAGCCGATACACCAGCCGCCGCCGTAGGCGTTGCCGGCGCCGGTCGGGTCGACGGCATGGACCGGCACGATCGGGATGTGCCACGCCTGGCCATGCCGCCGGTCCCAGACATATGAGCCATGCGCGCCGTGGCGGACGGCGACCGCCTCGGTGCCCAGTGCGGCCCAGTAGCGCAGCACGTCGACCGGCCGCTCGCTGCCAGCCAGCGCGCTGGCAGACGGCCAATCGGGCGTGACGATCTCGACCTGGCGTGCGAGAGCAAGCAGGGCCGGGCGATCGGGGCAGCTATGATCGTCGAAGATCGGCTCCAGCGAGCAGAGCCCACCATGGCGCTGCAACTCGCGCGCGCTGTCGACCATCGGCTCGAGCGCGAACTCGGTGATCAGGTGGATACCTGCAGCCTGCCGATGGCGCGCCGAGAGAGTCAGCGGGCGGCTCAGCAAGCGGTTCCAGTCGGACGCGCTGGTGATCAGACCGCGATCATGGTATTCGCGCTCATCGTACTCGATCCGCCCATGCGGTGTCGGCAGATCATCGTAGCGCGCCCAGCCGCTCAGGTCCACGCCGAGGTCCTGAAGCGTCCGGAGGACGCTGGCGTCGAGATCGTCGCCGGAGCGTGTCAGCAGCGCGACGTCGTCGTGCCAGAGCCGCATCCCAAAGGCTGCCTGCGGCCCGCCGCCGCCTAGCTTGCCTGCGACGACCTCGCCCGTGCTCAGGCGGATGTCGTCGATGATGATTTTGCCGTAGATCAGGAACGTGTTGCTCATATGCATCGTTTCCTTTAGCGCCTGGTCGGCATGACAGTTGGGGGTGGTTTGGAGGGGGCCGGCGGCCCCTCCAAGCCTCCTCCCCCACCAACAACTGTATCGTAGTCCTGAAACATGCCTTATACAAAGACAAGCGGGAGCACATATGCCCATTCTTGACAAAGCCGAGAGCTGGAGGGTCTATCGCGACGAGCTAGAGCGCCAGGGTCAGACGCTGCTGAGCCGGCTGCCGGCGATCGCCGAGCAGGCCGACATGATCGGCCAGAAGCTAGCGATCGCGCCGCGCCCGTTGATCTACCTGACTGGCTCGGGCGACTCGTACATTGCCGCGGTCTCGTGCCAGCACATCTACCAGGATCTGGCCGGTCTGCCTGCCTTCGCGGTGGAAGCTTTTGACGTCGCGCCATATCACGCGCCGCTGCTGCATGATAACACGTGTGTCATCAGCACCTCGATCTCCGGGCGAACCTTAACCGCCACCGCGTCGCTGCGGGCGGCCAAGCAGTATGGTGCGCCGACGATCGTCATCACCAACACGCCCGGCAGCCCGGCAACTGCTTTCGCAGACCACGTCCTCGTACTGGACGTGCCATCGATCGACACCAGCGGCTTCATCCCAAGCACCATGAGCTACATGGCGGGGATGGTCGCACAGCACTGCCTGGTCCTGGCTCTGGCCGATCGACTCGGCCGGATGAGTGGTGCGCACGTCGGGAGCTACCGCGCGGATTTGGAGCAGGCGCTCGCCGGCATCGAAGGTCTGCTATCCCAGCTCGACGAGCCGGTGCGTCGCTTTGCCGCGCGGCTGGATGGACGGACCCCGTGCCTGGTCGGTGGCGGTGCTGGGTATGGTACAGCGCTGTTTGGCGAAGCCAAGGTGATCGAGTCGGCGATGATCCCGATCGATGTTCAGCACGTCGAGGAATGGGCCCATATTCGGCGTTTCCTGGCCGGCCCGCAGTGCCCGTCGATCTTTTTGGCCACGCCTGGGCGCAGCCAGGCGCGTATGCTGGCGATCATGCGCGATGCGCGAGCCAAGGGCGCCGAGGTGATCGCCGTGGCCGAGGCCGACGACGCCGAGGTAGCGGAGATCGCCGGGGAGGTATGGCCGGTACCGGCGCTGGCACACGAAGCGCTCCATCCACTTACATGCGCCGTTCCGATGGAGCTGCTGGCCTACTGGTGCATGGTCCAGCGCGACGTGCGCCCGTTCTACGCCGACATCCAGCCGATCCAGACCAACCTGACCCTACCGCCTGAGTGATGATGGAGGAAGCACATGATCGAACCAGAAACCGGCGAGCGCCCCTTCTCAGAGCATCGCCAGTATGTCGAGGCAGCGCTTGAGCCGGAGCACACCGCCGTGGTCGTCGTTGATATGATCAACGAGTTTCTGGAGGACGGCGGCCTGATGGTGCTGCCGAGCGGCCGGGCGCTCTACCAGCCGATCCAGGAGCTGGTCGACGCCGCCCACGCGGCGGGCGCCAGAGTGGTCTGGCTGCGCGACGAGCACCCCGACCTGTCGGACCCCGAGTTCAGGAAGCGGATCGTTCACTGTCTCGAAGGCACCTGGGGCACTCAGATCGTCGATGCGCTCAAGCCCGGCCCCAACGACACGATCATGCCCAAGCACACCTACAGCGGCTTCTTCGGCACTCCGCTCCACGAAACGCTCCAACACATGGGCGTCACCACGCTGGTCGTGACGGGCGTCGTCACCAACATCTGCGTGCGCTCGACATGCCACGACGCATTCTTCCACGGCTATGATGTGCTGGTACCCACAGAGTGCGTCTCGGCGACCAGCGAGCGCGAGCAGGACTCGAGCTTGTACGACATCGACACGCACTACGGGACGGTCACCAGCCTCGAGCATGTGCTGGCGCTGCTGGCGAAACAAGAGGTGACACAATGAGCGACCTGGTGATCACCAACATCGGTCAGATCGTCTCGGGCGACATCGACCAGCCACTGCTGGCGGGCGACACGGTCCTGGTGCGCGAGGGTCGTATCGCGGCGATCGGCCAGGCGAGCGAGGTCGACCGATCGGATATCGAACATGTCATCGACGCCGACGGCTGCCAGCTCTGGCCGGGGCTGATCGACTCGCATACCCACCCGGTCTTCGGCGACTACACGCCGCGCCAGCAGACGCTGAACTTCATCGAGAGCGGGCTGCACGGCGGCGTCACACGGATCATCTCCGCGGGCGAGGTGCATACACCCGGGCGCCCGAAGGACGCCGCCGGCACCAAGGCGCTGGCGATCCTGGGGGCCAAGGCCTGGGCACAATTCCGCCCAGGCGGCGTGAAGGTGCTGGGCGGCTCGCTGCTGCTGGAGCCCGGCCTGACACCGGCCGACTTCGAGGAGCTCGCGCGTGAGGGCGTGCGCGTGGTGGGTGAGATCGGCATCTCGGGGGTTTACGCGCCCGAGGACGCGCGCCCGATGGTCGAATGGGCCCACGCCTGCGGCATGAAGGTGATGATGCACATCGGCGGCGCCTCCGTCCCCGGCAGCAGCGTGATCGGCGCGCGTGAGGCGCTGGCGATCGGCCCCGACATAGCGGCACACACCAACGGCGGGCCGACGGCCGCGCCGCTCGCCGACATCGAGCGGCTGATTCGCGAGACCGATATGATGATCGAGGTGGTACAGGCTGGCAACACGGCACGCGTCGGCCCGATCGTCAAATTGGTCGTTCAGCACAGCACGCTGCGGCGGATGATGATCGGCACCGATACGCCATCGGGCACCGGCGTCATCCCGCTCGGCGTGCTGCGCACCATGGCCTGGGTCGCATCGCTAGGCGGCGTCGCCCCCGAGCTGACCGTGGCCATGGCCAGCGGCAACACCGCACGCGTCTATGGCCTGGCCGAGGGCCGTATACAGGTGGGCGGCGCGGCCGACCTGCTGCTGATGGACGCGCCGCTGGGCTCCGAGGCTGGCGATGCGCTTGAGACGCTGGCGATCGGCGACACGCCCGCGGTGGCCGCGGCGATCGTCGACGGTGTGGTGCGCGTGGCGGGCAGCCGCAATACGCCGGGCAGCACGCGCAAGGTGCGAATACCCTGGATGACGGCCGGAGGGCACTGAGCAGTCGGCAGTTTATAGTATGCAGTCAACTTGCCGACTGCCGACTGCTGACTGACGACTGAGTCCGAATAACAGGACGACTATGACAAAGAAGCTGATCATCGAAGCGATCGACCAGGGGCGCTTCGAGGCCCTGCTCGAGCGGGCGTTTCGCCTGGAGTGCCGCCTGCTCGAGCGGGAGGTGTAGCCCATGTCGCTCTACGATCACATCCTGGGCGGGCTCTATGGCCAGGCGCTGGGCGATGCCTGGTGCATGGCGGCGCTGCTCACTCCCGACCAGACCTGGCAGCGCTACGGCGGCTGGATCGACGGCTTCTACCTCGGACCCAGCGATCACCCGGTCCACGCTGGCCTGCCGGCAGGCCGGATCACCGACGACACCGAGCAAGCGTTTGCGCTGGCCGAGTCGATCATCGAGGATCGCGGCGTGACCGTCGAGGGCGCGGCGCGCGCAATCCTCCGCTGGTACGATCGGATCGGCGGCGACACATGCCCATACGTCGGGCCGAGCACCCGCCGCGCGGTGCAGCAGCTCAAGCGCGGTGTCGACCCACACGCCAGCGGAGCGTACGGCGATACCAACGGCGCCGCGATGCGCGTGAGCGTTGTCGGTTTGATCCATCCAGGGGACGTGGCCGGCGCGGCCCGCGACGCTGCTCTCCAGGCAACGCCGACTCATAATACCGATGTGGCGATGTCCGGCGCCGCGGCGGTGGCAGGGGCGGTGGCGATGGCGCTCGTGACCGGCGCGCAGCTCGACGCGATCTTGAACGCCGGCATCGAGGCGGCCGAGATCGGGCGGCGCCTTGGCCCAACCTACATGGGCGCGTCGATCGCCCATCGCATCCGTCTGGCGATCTCGATCGCCCGCCGTGCAGACGACCCGCGCGCACGCCTCCAGGATATCTATGATCTGATCGGCAGCACACTAGCGATCAGCGAGTCGGTGCCGGCGGCGTTCGGCGTGCTGGCGATGGCCGGCGGCGACCCGCTGCAAACCGCGATCTACGCCGCCGGGCTGGCCGGCGACGCCGATACGGTCGGGGCGATGGCCTGCGCGATCGCTGGCGCCTGGCGCGGTGCAGATGCCTTCTCGGCCGATGTGTGCAAGACACTGCGCGAAGCCAACCCCGAACTGGATTTCGAGGCAACCGCGCGGCGCCTGGTGGACCTGGTCGAGCCAACCGCCTGACTTCATGTGGAGATGAGAGAGTAGTAGCGTGTCTTTCACTGTTCTGACAGTCGGGGACCTCGTGGCCGACGTGGTGGTGGCGCTGCCGCAGCTGCCGCTGGCGATCGGGCATTACCAGGTGGCGCGCTTCGTGCGGCTGGAGCCGGGCGGCGCGGGCAATTTCCTGATCGCCGGCGTGCGACTGGGGATGCGAATGATCTCAGTCGGCGCGCTCGGCGACGATGCGTTTGGCCACGAGGTATCAGCAAGCTTGGCGCGCGAGGGCGTCGAGCTGGGGCTGGTCGCTCAGCTCGCCGGGACGAGCACGACGACGGTGATCGTGCTCAACGACGATCATGGGCATACAGTGATGACCGGCGCCTACGGCGAGGGGCCGGCGCTCACCTTTCTGCCCGAGTGGGAGGTGGCGCTGCGCCGAGCGGATGCGGTCTTCGCCTTTGGCTACACGATCCGCGAGGAGCGCCTGCGCGAGGCGGCCCTGACATGCCTGGAGCGCGGGCGCGCTATCGGCCGGCCGGTGTTCTTCGACCCGGGGCCGGAGTTCCACCTGCTCGACGCGGCCGCGCGGTCGCGGGCGCTGGCTTGCGCCGACATCCTCCTGCTGACCGAGGCCGAAATCGCGCTGACCGGGGCCGCTGGCCCGCGCGAGCTGCTGGAGCGCGGCGCACGCATCGTCGTGGTCAAGCGCGGGGCGGCAGGTTGCCAGATCTGGACCGCCGAAGGGCGTATCGATGCTCCGGGCTTCCCGGTCGTGGCGCGCGATGTCGCGGGCGCGGGCGACTGCTTTGCGGCAGCCTTCGTCTATGGCTACCTGCAAGGCTGGAGCATGGAGCGAACGGCGGCGACCGCTAACGCCGCGGGCGCGGCGATGGTGCAGAAGCGCGGCACTGGCCGCCAGGCGCCGACCGCTGACGAGCTGCGCGCGGTGCTGGCCACGTACCGACCGGAATTGTTGTTGTAGAGGCTTAGAAATGACCGACCAATCTATCAGGCGCTTCAGCGGCCGTACCGCCCTGATCACCGGCGCAGCCGGCGCGATCGGGCAGGCCGCGGCGAAGCGCTTCGCCGACGAGGGTGCGGGTGTAGTCCTGGTGGACCGCGACGCCGCGCGGGTGGCCCAGGTAGCCGATCAACTGGTCGCGCAAGGCCACGCCGCCCTGCCGCTCGGAGCCGATGTGGCCGACGAGCCGGCGATCGCCGCGGCGATAGCGCGGGCCGAGGCCCACTTCGGACGCATCGACGTTGTCTTCAACAACGCAGGCATTGGCGGCTACGACATGGCCGTGGCTGACATGCCATCTGAGCAGTGGGACCAGGTCATCGCCGTCAACCTGCGTGGGGTCTTCCTCGCCTGCAAGTACAGCGTGCCGGTGCTGGCGCGCGCGGGCGGTGGGGCGATCGTCAACATGGGGTCGTCAACCGGCCGCCACGACGCGCTGCCGGGCAGCGCCGCCTACATGGCCAGCAAGGCGGCGGTCGAGGCGCTGACCAGGTCGCTCGCGCTCCAGGTGGCGCGCTACCGCATCCGAGTCAACACGATTTGCCCTGGGATCATCCAGACTTCCCTATCGTTTTCTCAGGGCAGAAACTCTCACGTTTCCGCGTCCTCTGGTGATGACAAAACAGGAACCCCGCTGAGCGCTGAGGCGGAAGCCTTCTTCGCGCGGTTCGCTGCTCGCATCCCCTTGGGGCGGGTCGGCCAGCCGGCGGATGTGGCCGCGGCGGTGGCTTTCCTGGCTTCCGACCAGGCCCGCCAGATCACTGGCACGGCGCTGCTCATCGACGGCGGCCAAACAATGCGCCGCTGGATCAGCGCACCAGATCTGGCGCCGCACTTGTCATAACACGACTTACGCGGTGGGGGGTTCGGGGGCGGTGCAACCGCCCCCGAGATCTCCCCTTTTTGGCCGGTCTGGGCCACGAATGTGGCCCAGACCGGCCAAAAAGAGGCGATTTTGGAGGGGCGCAGTCCCTCCAAACCTCCCTGCAAACGCTGACTGCGTAAGTCGTGTCATAATAGTTGTCAAGAGAAAGGCAGAATCATATGGCTCAGCGGATCATCCTCGACGTCGACACGGGAACCGACGACGCCGTCGCACTCATGGTTGCAGCGCTTTCGCCCGACATCGAGCTGGTCGGCGCGACGACAGTCAACGGCAACACCCTGGTGCATAACTGCACCGAGAATACGCTGCGGGTCTTCGACCATATCGGCAAGAGCGCTATCCCTGTCCACGAGGGTATGTCGCTGCCGCTCGCCCGACCCAATTTTGCCCGCACTGAACCGAGCAAGATACATGGCGACCTCCTCGACATCCCACCGGCCCGCTCGAAAAAGCAGGACCGCCACGCCGTCGACTGGCTGATCGAGACCTACATGGCCTCGGATGGCGACATCATCCTGGTGCCGGTCGGGCCCCTGACCAACATCGCCGCGGCCATTCGGAAGGAGCCGCGCATCCTCGACAAGATCCCAGAACTGGTGATCATGGGCGGCGCCCACGATCACGGCAACTCGACGCCGTCGGCGGAGTTCAACATCTGGGCCGACCCCGAGGCCGCGCGGATCGTCGTGAACTGCGGCCGGCCCATCCGCATGATCCCGCTGGATGCCACACACCGGGCGCTGGTGTCGCTGGAGGATTGCGCCCGGCTGCGCGCGCTGGGCACGCCGGCCGCGCAGGCGGCGGCCACCTTCACCGAGAAGCGCATCCACGGCTACGACTTGACCCAGCCGATGCATCGCTTGGGAGCCGCCCCGGTCCACGATGCGCTGGCGGTGTGCGCGATCATCGACCCGGCGATCGTGACCACCCAATTCATCAACGTCGACGTCGAGACCAGGGGCGAGCTGACCGACGGCCGCACCGTCTGCGATTTCAGGCGCCGCAGCCAGCGCGAGCCGAATGTCCATTTCGCTACTGATGCCGACGAGCCGAAGTTCGTGCGGATGCTGATGGAGATCTTGGGGCGTCGATTCTAAGACGTTGCCAGCTGTCAATTGTCAGTTGTTAGTACTGACAACTGATAGCGCCGGAGGAAGTTCACAATGAGCGGCCCCATAACTCTGATGATCCTCGAACGCCAGCAGAAGACGCATCGGCGATTGTTGGAGATCGTGCATGACCTATCCGAGACGCAGCTCAATTGGCGGCCAGACTCGTACGCGCCATCGATTGGATTTCACCTGTGGCACATGGCGCGCTGGGCCGACCGACTACAGGCGACACTTCCCGCGATGACGATCGCACCCGCTGGGCCCACAGGCACAACGTTTGAAATATGGGAAATCGATGGGCTGGCGCGACGCTGGGAGTGGCCTGCTGCCCTGCTTGGCTATGGACAAACTGGCATGGAGATGAGTGATGAGATGGTGGTCGATCTCAAGCTGCCGCACAAGCATGTGCTGATGGATTATGCGCGTGAGGCGTTCGCTGCTGCCGACCGCGCGGTCAGCGTCCTCGAGGATTACCAGTTGGAGGAGCGCGGCATCGATATCTATGGGCAGGAAAACACCGTCGGCTACGTCCTGCTGGTTCATCTCTCACACGCCAGTCGTCATCTTGGAATGATCGAATGTCTTCGCGGCGTTCAAGGACTTCGCGGGACAGCGACAGTTTGATGTGCACGGGGGGGCAATGCGCGTCATAGTCACGGGCGGCACCGGGCATATCGGCCGGCCGATTGTGGACGATCTGCTTGGCAACGGCCATCAGGTGATCAATGCTGATCGCCAGCACGGCGCAGGCTTGGCGCCGCTGCGGCTGGTCGACCTTGAGGACCTCGGGCAGGTCATGAGTGTGCTGGCCGGCTGCGATGCGGTGGTCCACGCGGCGGCGATCCCGCGGCCTGGAACGATCCCAGATCATGTGTTGTTTCGCACGAACATGATGACGTTGTTCAACGTGCTGGAGGCATGCCGCATCCTGCGAATCCCGCGGCTGGTCTGGACGTCGAGCATGTCGGTCTTGGGCTACCCGTTCAACTATCGCCCGATCACCCCGCGCTACCTACCCTTCGACGAACGCCACCCGCAAGAGCCGCAAGATCCCTACGCGATCTCGAAGGCGTTCGGGGAGCAGCTCTGCGATGCCTACGCGGCTCGCTCCGGCATGACGATCACCAGCCTGCGGATCGTCTGGGCGCACACTCCCGATACGTTCAAGCGCGATCTCTTGCCGTTCTGGGACGATCCGGCAGCCGGAGCCAGCAACCTGTGGAGCTACGTGGACACGCGCGACTGTGGCCAGGCGGCGCGTCTAGCGCTCAGCCGGGCTGGCGGGGATCACCAGGCCTGTTTCATCTCGGCACCCGACACCTGCATGCCGATCCCGACACGGGAGCTGGTGGCTCGCTACCTGCCAAACGCGCCCGCCGTGGCCGACTCGCTGCCCACGTACGGCGCGTTGTTCGACACGGCGCGGGCGCGCGAGTTGCTGGGCTATGAGGCGCAATACACCTGGGAAAGCTTTGGCCTGGGCGCACGCGCCCGTTTAGAGCAGCCGGGCGCCAAGGGCGAGTAGTTGCTCCCAAAGTATCATCTGAAAGCTCAGAAGAGGTCCAGCCAATGGCAACTCAGGGACAGCAGACCATCCCGATCGTCGACATTGCCCCGTTTCTCACCGGATCCGTAGAAGGTAAGCGGCAGGTCGCGCGCGAGGTTGGGCATGCATGCGAAGAGATCGGCTTCATGGCGATCACTGGCCATGGCGTCGCCGCGGATCTAATCGAGAAGACCTATGCCCTGGCGCGGGAATTCTTCGACCTGCCGGTCGAAGAGAAGCTGAATGTGCGCACGACGCCCGCTGGAGTAGGCTACATGCCGCTCCAATTGGAGAGCCTGGCCGCCAGCCTCGGACAGAAGACGCCAGCCGACCTCAAGGAGTCGATGAACATCGGCCTCGATTTCGAGCAGGACCTCTGGCCTGAGCGCCCAGTCGAGGCAAAGCCGACCTGGATCGCCTATTTCCAAGCGCTCGAGGCGCTGGCGGCGCAGATCATGCGCATCTTCGCGCTGGCCCTCGATCTGCCGGAACACTACTTCGATGACAAGATCGATCGGCCTAACGCCTTTTTCCGCATGATCAACTACCCCGACCAGGCGGCCGAGCCGGAGCCAGGCCAACTCCGCGCCGGCGAGCATACGGACTACGGCAGCCTGACGATCTTACGCGTCGAAGATGCGCCCGGCGGCCTTCAGGTGCGCAACCGTGCCGGCAAGTGGATTGATGTCCCGGCCGTGCCCGGCGCATTCGTGATCAACATCGGCGATATGATGCAGCATTGGACTAACGCCCGCTGGATCTCGACTCTGCCCCGGGTCATGAACCCGCCGCGCGACAAGGCGCTAGGCAGTCGTCGGCAGTCGCTGGTCTTTTTCCACAGCCCTAACAGCGACACGCTGCTGACCTGTATCGAGAGCTGCTGCGGGCCAGAGAATCCGCCAAAGTACGAGCCTGTCCTCGCCGGTGAGTATCTGGACCGCAAGAGCCGCAGAACGCGTGAGGCCGCCATGTAGCACCAGCACACCTCGTTACGCGCGGACGAAAGACGAAGGACGAAGGACCCATGTTCGTCTTCCGTCCTGCGTCCTCGGTCATGGCAGGCCCAGGCACTGGCCGGATACGCGCCAGACACAATCTGCAATCTGCAACGGCACTAGCGCAATCCATCCCGCGCGCTGATCTCCGATTCCTGCAGGCCGCCCAGACGCGCGTTGAGGTAGTTGCGATTGGCCGCCGCGATGATCACCACCAGCTCGTCGGGCTGTGGGCCATCCGGCACGTGCACGGTGATCGTATCGTAATTGGCGCGCACGTACAGCGCATCCTTATGCGCCAGCGGGATATCGATCGTGCCGCCGTGCGCCGAGCGCTTGGTGGTGGACTGAATCCAGGCCAGGCCGCCGCCGATGGCTTCACGAATCGGATTGGCGAACTCGGCCAGCAGGCAGGCGTTGCCGTGGATCGCCTCGCCATTGATGCCGATCAAGGCGCCCTTGCCCAGGCTCACGATCGGCTGGCCCATGGCCCTGACGAGCTGCTCGGCCAGCGTCCGCCCTAGTGGCGCGTTGAACGCGATCAGCTCGCTTAGGTCTTCCGAGTAGCGCCCGGCGTAGGGATTGTTAAAGATCGCCGCGACCGCGACTTTGCGCAGCGGTGGGCTGGCCGGGATGCCAGCCTCGCTGTGCGCCTCTTCGATTACTGTCACGAACTTGCGGATCGTAATCATGGCTTACCTACTACCTTTCTTGTGTACAAATGAGCCTACTCGTAGACATTGTCCACAGTCCAGTTCCTGCTTCATCCGCGACTGCCTTCATGAGAAGGTCTTACACCGCGTCCACAGGCATATTAACGTGCCGAGGTAGCCACTCCCGGCACGGCGCTCAGTTTGAGCGCTTGATCACGAATATTGCGTGCCGCGTTCAGGTCGCGGTCGACCACTTGCCCGCATGCCGGGCAGGTCCACACCCGATCAGCCAGCTCCAGATCATCCTTGGAGCCGCCACAGCCGTTGTGCCGCTTGCTGGACGGGAAGAAGCGACCAATTGTGATCACCTGGCCACCATACCATTCGGCCTTGTAGCGCAGTTGGCGATGCAATTCGCTCAGACTGGCGTCACTGAGTGCCTGTGCCAGTCGCCGATTTCTGAGCATCCCAGCCACGTTCAGGTCCTCGAGACCAATCAGCGCCGCCTTACGCGCGATCCTACTCGTCGCCTTATGCTGGGCATCGGCGCGCAAATAGGCTACTCGGTAGTGGGCGCGCGCCAGTTTGTCTAGCGCCTTGCCACGGTTCTTACTCCCCTTAATGCGCCGGCTCACTCGCCGCTGAAGCCGTTTGACCCTGCCCGTAGCTGTGCGCAGCGGCTTTTGGTTCTCAAACCGCTCGCCATCGCTATCGACCGCCAGATCCTTCACTCCCACGTCTACCCCCAGCGCATGCCCGTGGTGCAACCGCGGCTCGCGTGGCACCTCCACCTGGATACTCACCCACCACCAGCCCGCGCGCTCGCTGATCGTCGCGCCCATGATTTTGCCCGCCAACCGCAGCGGCTCGGTCATATTCACCTGACCCAGTTTGGGGATGCGAATCCAATGGCCGTCGAGCGCGAACTTGTCGTTGGCCAGGTAGAACGAGCCAGCGCCACGCTTTTTGCGCTTGAACTTCGGAAACCCCATCGGCTTGCCCTTGCGCGCGCCGCGCTTGGAGGCACGAAAGTTTGCGAGTGCCGCGCCCAGGTTGCGAAACGCACCTTCAACCACACATTTGGTGACCGCGTAGACCCAAGGGAACAGTTCACCTTTGATAGCGTTGAAGCGTGCCTTCAAGTCCAGGGTGCTATCGGGGGTGCGGCCGTCGTCGAGCGCACGTTTGACTTCTGCAAGCCCCCAGTTGTAGACAAACCGGGCTGTGCCTGCGGCCTTACGGAAGTAGGCTTGCTGCTCAGGCGTCGGGTTCAGGCGGATTTTATGTGCGCGTAACATGGCTGGGTTCTGCCTAGGTTCGATCAGGATCGGGTAGGTTCTGCTGGTCTTGACATGGTTGCCAGATCAGGAGGCAGGCTCAGTATACTCGACATCGTGTACATTGTCAAACACTTGTGCGCATGGCGATCATGTACTCGCTCTACACATATTTGATCACGTGTGCGTACAATTCTTGCATCCAGACAAACCTCCTAGAGATAGCGAGCCTGCCAATCAGACCCCTGCGCAACCAATGCCAGCAAGACCAAAGCCTTGGTGAGATGCACAAGATCGCCCACATAGGAGAACGGCGTCTTGTCGAAGTGCCCGTAGGCGGCCGGGTACCCGATCAGGCTGACGTTGGGGGTGAACTGCAGCGCCGATATATCGTCGCTGCGGCCAACATAGCCGCCGTGCTCGACCAGCCTGATGCCGCACACGCGCAGCTCGTCGGCGAACACCCGGGTAAAGGCGAGGATCTGCGGCGGCGTCACGGCACCACGGGCGCGGCTCGACATTCCCGTAAAGGTCGCACCGTGGCCAAACAGTGTTCTCGCGCCATGTGCGAGCGCGGTCTCCTGCTCGTGGCCGTCGGTCACGACGACATAGCTGGGCAGTTCGTCGAGCGGGGTGCGGTGCAGGAGGCGCGTGGCCGCGCGCGAGAAGCCCTGGCCGCCCTTGTCGACCGGCCCTTCCTCTTCGTCGTTCAGCAAGAACAGCGCATTCGCGTCGAAATGCGAGAGCGCCTGAGCGGCCAGCAACATCGCCGCCGACCCGGCCTGGTTATCGATGAAGCCGACCATGCGATCGCTCGCGCGATCCCACTCCGCCGGCTGGTGATGCACGACCCGCGTGCAGAGCGGCAGGTCGTGGCAGGCGCACTCGAAACGCACGTCGCCCGATTCCCGTGTGACCATCTCGCCCTCGGCGAGTCGCGCCAACGGTCCCGGACCGTCTGGCGTGGCCAAGGCCACGGCCGCGCGGCGGCCGGGCGAAGCGCGATGCATACAGAAGGGAGTAAGCGGGTACCCGGTCCCGTCCCATTCACCGGTGAGATACCCACAGATATCCGCATGGGCCGACAGCCACAGCGCCGGTCGGCTGTGCCCGACCCTGATCGCGATGCTTCCGGAGCGGTACAGGCTTCGGCTCACCATTATGTGCTGCTGGTCGCCCGCACCGTCCTTGACGAGCGCTTCGACCAGCGGGCCTTGAACGCGCGTGACCGTCAGCGTAGGCGAGTAGTTATCGGATAGCTGCTTGAAGATGTCGAAATAGCTTTCTCCAGTGATCAGGCGATCGATCGTTTCCAGTGCGCGCGGGTACCGCTCTAGAGTCTGCGCCAGGGTGCCGGATACAGACTGCATTGTCGTTTCCTTTCCTGTTGCACAATCTGCCGTGTTAAACGATTACTTCTATGCCAATAAGCACACTGGCGATCGATATGCCGCCAAAATTAGCGACTCGTAAGGTATTGCTCGATTCTGGAGAGGATAGTGGCGATCGGCGCCATGATCACCTGCGTATCGCTGATCTGTGGCTCGATGATCGAGCATCCCCACGTTGTGAGGCGCTGGTGTGATTCGCGCGTCTGTGGATGATTCCAGAGACCAGGGTTCATCGAAGGCGCGACAAACATCGGGCACCCAGCGCCAAGCGCGTCGGCGAGCATGGATGTCGCGAGGTTATCGGCGATGCCATGGGCCAGCTTGTTGAATGTGTTGAAGGTGCAGGGCGCCACCAGCATCGTACCGAATGGAAACACATCGAGAGGCGGCTGTTCGTAGCCGCTGATCCAGTGAACGCCGGGTTGCGCAAAAAGCTGGTCAGGCGCGACGATCTCGGCGACATTCGGCGTGGCAACGGTGTATGTCCGCCAGCCCGCCGCGATCGAGCCATTGATCAGCTCGCCGATCCCCCGGCACATACCGGAGGCTGTAACGAAGATGAAGAGGCAGGGTTGTTCATGCACAGCTAGCTCGCCGATATCATAAGGAGTTGTGCTCTATAATACCATAGGTATCGAGAGGTATCGAGACCGTTTCTTGAAATCATAGCGTCTTATTGTGTTTTCTAGCGTTCTGTTGCACAAACCCGCCACTTCTGCTATACTTCGAGTGCGAACACACGTTCTACGATTGCCACGAGATGTTCCATGCGTCTGGTCGAACAACACCGGATTGATCGCCACGATCCGCACTTTGCCGCGATCGATGCTGTCGCGTTCGCCTCAAAGAATCTCTACAACGCGGCCAACTACCTGGTGCGCCAAGCCTACATCTTCCGCAGTAAACGCACCTCGTATCCAGCGTTAGCCAAACACATGCGGGCAACCGAGCCGTATCGCGCTCTACCCGCCAAGGTCGCTCAGTGGGTACTCAAACAGGTCTGTGCAGCCTGGGCGAGCTACTTCGCGGCATTGTCTGACTGGAAGGCTGACCAATCGCGCTTTCTGGGACGCCCGCAGCTCCCAAAGTACCTCGACAAGCAGGGCCGGAATGTGCTCACCTATACCCTTCAGGCTCTCAGCCGCCCGCTGCTACGGCGAGGCATTCTCCAGCCATCCGGCCTCCCCATCCAGGTGCAGACGCGGCAGACCGCCGTGCAGCAGGTGCGGATCGTGCCACACGGTACTCACTACACAATCGAGGTCGTCTATCATCAGTCGATCACCCCTGCCCCGCTCGACCACGCGCTTGTCGCGGCCGTAGACATTGGGGTCAACAACCTCGCGGCGCTAACTTCAAATCTGCCCGGCTTTGTGCCGCTGCTGATTAACGGGCGTCCGCTCAAAGCGTTGAACCAGTTCTACAACAAACGCCGGGCACAGCTCCAGGCCCAGCTCCCACAGGGCCAGCACACCAGCCGCCCTCTGGAAGCGCTCACTGACAAGCGTAACCGCCGAGTCAACGATTACCTCCACAACGCCAGCCGTGCCATTATCAACCTGCTTGTGCGACATCGCATCGGTACGCTGGTCATCGGCCACAACTCCGACTGGAAGCAGCGAGTCAATCTAGGGCGGCGCACCAACCAGACCTTCGTCTTTCTTCCGCACGCCCGCTTCATTGCCATGCTGCGTTACAAGGCGGAGTTGGTCGGCATGCGCGTGGTGGTGCGTGAGGAGGCCCATACCTCCAAGGTCAGCTTCCTGGATGATGAGCCAGTCCAGCATCAGGAACAGTACGCCGGCAAGCGGATTGCGCGCGGCTTGTTCCGTGCCAGTGATGGGCGACTCATCAATGCCGATGTCAACGGGTCGTACAACATTGGTCGCAAAGCAGCCCCGATGCTTTCAGGCCAGGGGGTCGCGGCTGGGTAGTACAGCCTGTGCCACTGGTCTTGCCTAATCGGCAGCGCCAGCGCACGAATCCTGCTCTGGTGTCATAAAACGCTAGATGCAGGGATACTATGCCACCTCGTATTACAGACCTACGCGCGTTTCGATACTGGGATGGAGCGGTCCTCCCTACCTCTGCCCAAAGGAGTGCCAATGTACGATCTACTGATCCAAGACGTTCTCGTCGTCGACCCACATCCTGAACGCGTCGACATTCTGCCCGGACATGACGTCCTTGTGCGCGGCCAGCAGATTGCCGCAGTGCAGCCGACCGGCCAGATCATGCCCCATGAGGCTGGCGAGGTTGTCCGCGGTGTGGGAATGGCCGCCCTGCCCGGATTGATCAACGCCCATGCTCACGCTCCAATGGTTCTCTTCCGGGGCGCAGCCGAGGATGTATCGATCGATGAGTGGTTCAACGATTACATCTGGGCGCTGGAGACCAACCTTACGCCGGATGATATCTACTGGGGCGCACTGTTGGCGGCGGTCGAGTCGATCGAAAGCGGGGTGACGACGATCGCTGACCATTATTTTGCGATGGATCGAGTGGCCGAGGCGATCGAGATGAGTGGACTACGTGGATATCTGGCTTGGACGATGTTCGGCCAGGATTCGACGGCCGAGTTGGAGCGAGCCGGCGCATTCGCGGGCCGGTGGCATGGCGCGGCGGATGGCCGTATACAGGTCTGGCTAGGCCCGCATGCGCCGTACACGTGCCCGCCGGCTTTTCTCCGTGAGGTAGCGGCTGAAGCGCGCCGTCTCGGCCTCGGCTGTCATATCCACGTCGCGGAGACTTCGCAGCAGGTGCGGACAAGTCTTGAGCAGCACGGCGTCACGCCAGTGCGGCTGCTGGAACAGGTGGGGTTGATGGAGGCGCCGCTGCTCTGCGCCCACGCCGCCCACGTGACACAGGAGGATATCGCCATCCTGGCGGCGCACGATGTTGGTGTGGCGCACTGCCCGAAGACCTTTCTAAAGCTTGCGGCCGGCATCGCGCCCGTGACGACAATGTTGCAGCAAGGAATTGCCGTCGGCCTGGGCAGCGATGGAGCGGCCAGCAACAATACCCTCGATATATTGGAACAGCTGCGTCTGACCGCGCTCCTGCAAAAACACATGCAGAGCGATGCCCGCATACTGCCAGTCGGCGCCGCCCTGGCGCTCGCGACCACCCAGGGGGCGCGAGCGCTGGGCCAGAGCGACAGCCTTGGACGGCTGGCGCCCGGCTACCTGGCCGACGTGATCCTGCTGCGGCTTGATGGCGCGCACATGCAGCCCTTGCACAACCTCGCGGCGGCGCTGGTCTACTCAGCGCGGGCGGGCGATGTCGATACCGTGATCGTCAATGGGCGCGTGTTGATGCGGGAGCGTCACCTGCGCACGCTCGACAAAGCGACGATTGTTCACGAAGTCGCGACGCGCTTGGAGCGGCTCAAGCAGCGCGGGCATGGTCGTCGCATTCAGACATATTAACGGCCATCTGTATTTGGTTCGATCATCACCTGTGTCGCAGGTCACAGGTTGCACTGCAACTCGAAGCCTACACCTCCAGCGTGCGACGACAAGGCGGTAACGTTTCCTGGCATCTGGCTTAAGGTGGAACATGACACATATGTCCGTATCACTCGTGCCGCTCACCTGGGGGCAGCTGCTGCTCTTGTTCGCCGGCCGCCTGGCAGTCAACACAGCCTTTCGGCTCGTCTACCCACTACTGGCCTTCCTGGCGGCTGGTCTCGCCGTCGACCTGCGCGCCGCCAGTCTGCTTGTCACCGTGCAGGTCGCCGCGACGCTGATCAGTCCGCTGGGAGGCCGCCTAGCCGACATCTATGGCGAGCTAGTCGTGATGAGGGGCGGGCTGGCGCTCTTCTGTCTCGGGGCGGGCATCTGCGCGCTGGTACACAGCTTCGCCCCATTTCTGCTGGGCTACAGCCTGATTGGGCTTGGTACCACGTTCTATAACCCAGCGGCTCAAGCTTATGCCAGCGCCCGCACGACCTACGCTCGCCGAGGGCAGGTGCTGGGTATACTGGAGCTGAGCTGGGCGCTGGCGGCGCTTGTGGGAGTGACCGGGCTGGCCAAGCTAATTGAGGCTCGTGAGAGCTGGGCGCCGGCGTTCTGGGTGCTGCTGGGGGTTGGGCTGCTGGTGCTGTTGAGCATGGTATTCGCCCTGCCTGCGGCGCCGCATATCCGGACTGCCAATACGACTGATCAGCACGGGGCGGGCGGGGCATTGCTCGTGCAACCAAGTATTGTCGCGGTGTTGCTATTTCTGGTGTGCGCGCTGATCGCCTCGGAGATAGTCTTCGTTGTCTACGCTAGCTGGCTTCAGGCCGATTTCGGCGCAACCACCGAGCAATTAGGACTCGTTTTTGGGCTGCTCGGCTTCGCGGAGCTTGGCGGCTCGATCGGCTCGACCGTGCTGGTGGATCGGATGGGCAAGCGGCGGACGGTGCTTGTAGCTTTTGCGGCGACGGCGATCGCGCAGGGGCTGCTCCCGCTCAGCTCAGGCCGTTGGGTTGTGTTCCTACCGCTCTTCCTGCTGTTCGACTTGTGCTTCGAGTTCGCGATCGTCTCCGCTTTCCCGCTCATTAGTGGTATCGCGCCCACCGCGCGCGGCACCATGCTCGCCTTTGGCACTGCGGCGATCGGACTGGGACGTGTTATCGGGTCGCTGGTCGGCCCAACGTTATGGCAGCGGTTTGGCTTCGCCGCCAACGGGCTTCTGGCGGGCGGGTTGACGCTGCTGGGTGTCGCTATCTGCTTCCTGCTCGTGCGCGAGGGCGAAGAAGCAAGCACACACCTATAACATGACCCAGCAGCCACGTCGATGAGACTCAAAAGCGGCATCGATCACTTCCTGGGCTTTGAGACCTTCATGGAAGCTGGGAGATACGGTTCGATTCTCCACAATAGCGTCGATAAACAGGCGTGGGCCAATAGACTGATTGTGGAACGGAGCGAGCATCGCGGTCATCTCATGATCAGCCGGACCAGGCGTTGTCGACCGATAGTCGAGCGAGAGAAGTCGCGTAAATTGCTGTTCATTCGATCGGGCGCCATAGATCTCCGCGCCGCCAAATGTCTGATGGATTTCGAGCGTGCCCGCCTCGCCGCTGAGTATAACGTGTTGCTCCTGTCCGCGATCTCCGACATGTACGACCGAGCTGAGCTGGATCGTCGCCTGCGCGCCGTTCTGAAACAGAAGCATCAGCGCCACTGAATCATTCGTGGAGTCAACGCGCTGACCGTGCGAATCGACTCGGCCTCCGTACGTTGTCAGGTGGGCACCCACACCGGCCACATCTCCAAGATACCAGCGCGCAAGATCGATCATATGCGAACCGATGTCGCCTAAAACGCCGCGCGCGCGCAGCGGGTCAAGTCTCCATCGATCGCGAGGGTCGCGGCCGAAGCCGCACACGTAGCGCATCGAGCAGTGGAAGGGACGCCCGAGATACCCCTTGTCGACGAGCTGGCGTACGTACCGATACGGGGGCAGCCAACGATAAGTGAACAAGACCATGTGCGTGACACGCGCCGCCTCGGCTTTTTCGTACATAGCGCTGGCCTGCGCCACGTCGAGCGCCAGAGGTTTTTCGCACAACACGTGGAGACCAGCGTCCAGCGCTTCCAGCGTAATTGGGTAATGTAGATCATCAGGTGTAGAGACGACCAGCGCATGCAGGCCGGCCTGTTCGATCATTTCACGATAGTTGGTGAAGGCATGAGGAATGCCGTACTTCTGAGCTATTTGGTCTACGTGCTCGCGGCGGCGTCCGCAAACGGCGACCAGCTCAGCACGCGGATGCCGTTTCAGGACCGGCAGGTACATGAGCTCCGCCCACCAGCTTGTGCCCACAACTCCAATGCGTACATGATCAGGCATACTCTGCTCCTTGTCACGATGTGCGGCTCCCAAACAACCAGAGGTACACAGCCAACGATCGCAGGGCGCGCTAGCGGGTCACCGGTTACTGGCTTATACCTCGCCGTACTCCTGGTTCACCGGGACAGCCTCGTCTACGCCGAACAGCCACCGCAGCTCGCCAATCAGCGCGGCCTTATGCTCGGCGTCCTTGCAACTCCAGGTGCGGCTCTTGATCTCCAGGTACGGCCCCAGCTGAGATGCTCGACCAGCGTATCCACGTTCACAGCGAAATCCTCGCTGCGGTACATGGCCCTCCAGTGCCGCTGCTGCTTCTCGATCTCAACAACATGGTCGGGCTGGAAGTGCTCGCGGTAGAACCGCGGCGCAGGGTCGGCCGGGGCGGTGTAGCGCGGCCGATCAAGATGGCCGATGGGTGCTCGTCGCGCGCCGCAGGCGCCGTCAGCGTGATCGTGTACTTCTCCCCGATTATCCGGGCTTGTCCGCGTCCAGAGTTTGTTGGCTGCCGGGCTTACTCCTGCTCCTGTTCGGATGTGGTACGCAGACGGTGGTTTCTACCCTCGCTCCCGCACCTCGGCCACCCGTCCAGGCGCGCCTAGACGGGCCGGCCCCATCCAAACGACTATATCTGCAATACAACCGAGAAGACATGCTTGATATTCACTAATAAATCGTCGTTGAGCTGCCAAGCCCTGGAGGGAGGCTGCCAAGCGCCGGGAAACGGCCCATGTTCGTTATAGTAGGCCTGCAAGAACACATCGGTTGTCAGCATGCCGACAATTCGGCACAAGCCGCGCGTGAGCCTGATCTGGCGTGGCGGCTGCTGCGGCTCCTAGCCTCCAGCCATGTCAACACCTGCACGCTCGCGTCGTCCAGGGTAACCCTCAATTGGCACAAGCAGCCGGCCGCCACCCAGGCGAATGCCCGCAGCAGGCGTATACTGGCAGGTCCACATCCAAGCACGTGGTATAATCCTCTTCGCCGCATTGCACGCTACATAACACATATTGTACTCAGCCCGGCGAAAAGTGGGCCTATTTGCGCTATGTCGGTTGCTGACCCTTACAGGCTTGTTGGCTATAATTGGTCGGGGGAGCGAACTGTGTATCGCTGTGCGTCAGGACTATGGCAGGCGTGCTACGAACCACTTTGTGAAAAATATCGCGAGAGCGCGTAGTTCCGTTGACTCACGACTGATTATCACCGAAACAATTACAGTCAAGAAATAACACCGGGTGGTTGTATCGCGCGCTCTGTATTGCTATCAGCGGCGAACGCCTAGCTTACAGAACCTCCCTGATTTCGCTCACCCGTTCGATCGATCGGCTGAAGCGCGCCAGATCATCGCTTTTCACCGCTTTTCACCCTTGGCTAGGAACGAGAGTGACCGCTTGACGTTACGGCCCTCGAATGGCAGCGGCCGTATGGAGGCACCGGGCCTCGTCACACAGGATTGGTCGGCGCCGTAGGTCGCTCGCACATGAAGGTAAACGTATCACCCTGGTAATACTCCAAAATGAAGCGTGCCTGCGCACCCTCAATCTCCAATGCACCTCGCCCATGAACCTCCTCCATCTCGTCCATCCCCTCAAAGCTGAAAGCGACCCGATCCCCGCCCTCAATCCGGCCGTCAATGTCGCCTTGTTGCAGTCCGACACGATACGTGCCGCTCACACGGCTGCCGGTCTGCATCAGCTCAGCGTAGGGCTCAACCTCCATCCGCAGGTAAGCGTCATCGAAGTCGGGGCTGGATACGATGCGCCAGATGCCGGTTGTGTTCATTACAGCACCTCCAGATAGCTATCATCAATCAGAAAGTAGAACTGCACGCCGTGCGCTGGCTGCTACGATGGCACGACTTCGTCTATCATACCATTGTTCCAACGCATGCGCTGCGGCGGTACGGTGCTGGCTATGCGCGTGCTTCACGAACTGCTGGTGGTATATTGAGCACCGCAGCGGGACATGCGTTGTCGCGCGACAATCCACGCTCCACACTGCATGCTGACTGGCTGTACAATACGCGCAGCACGGTGGGCTGTGGTCCATGAGCTGGCGAGGCGCAGGCCGCCGCCTGGCATACATATGTCGTAGGGCTGCGTCAGGCCAACCACCGTAAGCGCCGGCTGGTCGAAACGCTTGACCGGTTGTTGAACGGAGAATGATATGCAGGGCATCTCAATCAAGGGCCATAAGCTACACGAGATCCGTATGCCGATGGTGCCCTATAGCCCTGGAGTCCTCAGCTTCCTGCAATACCCTAGTACAGGCGATCAGATATTCGATCCGCGTTTTTCAGACGGAGGACGGAAGACGGAAGACGAACGCGCGCCGTCCTCGGTCCCCCGTCTTCCGTCCAACCCGGAACGCTTTTGCGATTCGCTGTACTAAGCATCGCATACAGCTCGAACGCCAAGATGATGACCTCATTCTCATGGTGCCGGGCTTCTTGGCCCTTGAGCTCTATCATCAGGGCATTCTGCCTCAAACCTCCGCAGAGCCCGTCGAGATTGCCATGAGCGGCAAGCGCCTTGGCGCATTTCGCGTTGCTGAAGTACAGTACCCGAGATGGGATCATGAGCCGGTCAGGATCGTCTTGCGGCGAAGTTAATTGCCAAGCAGCGCCGCAAGCGGCTTGTCGCGCCAGCGCCGGAAGCGGACATAGGGAGGGCCAAAGCGATGCGCGAGTACTCGAAGCGTGTGAAGCGCCTGCTGCGCGAGTTTGCGGCCCAGGCGTATGAGATCGAACTGGGCCAGGCGCTGGGCGAACTGGAGCAGCAGTTCGCCCTCTGGCGCAGTGGCCAGATCAGCGCCGGCGAGCTGAGCGACCGCGTCTACGCATTCACCCGTGGTCTGGCCCGCCAGCTGTGGGGTCGCTACAACGCCCGCCTCGACGACATGCAAGTCGCCTACGCGGTTGTGATCGGCCTGTTGCCACGCGACGAGTTGCCGGCCGAGCTGCTGGAGGCGCTCCAGCCGATGATTACCTTCTACGAGCGCGAGCAAGCAGAGCCGGATCAGGATGCCGAGTAAGCCAGCCAGGCACGCTCACCGCTCGCCCGTATAGCTCGACGACCAGCCGAAGAGCGCCCGCAAGCGCTGGCCGGGATTGAAACGAAAGACCCAGCTACTGCGCTCAGGCCGCACGTAGAAGCTGCCAAAGCCGCGCAGCCTCACGCTCTCTCCAGCCTTGAAGCTTTCGTAGAGCGTCTCCAATACCTCGTCGATCCAGACAGTGGCCGTCGCGACATCGCTCTGCATCCGCGCAGCCAATCGCCGGGCCAACTCATCCTTCTCGATCCGATCGGTCATCGCCGAGTCCTCCTTGTTGCATGAGACTGCGAAGGTTGCCCATTAGACTGTGACTCTCGCTGTCACACATGGGTGCTATGCTGGCGTTGCACTTCGGGGGGAACATCGCTCTGCTAAGCCACAGCTAGTACCCACGAGATCCAAACCTGAGGCGGCCCATCGTACGCGAAAGGCGACAGCAATGTCGAACCATGGCGGAAGTTACATGCTGCGGGATGTGCTCACACTGTTGACTCAAGCGGGTGTCTGGGAACACCTGCCCCGCCCTGTTACCCAAAGCCTCGTCGGAAACATTGTTGACCTGGCCTGTCGCCGCTACGACTGCAACGCGGGAGAGATCCTCGACGGGCACGAGGGACTGGGCGTCTGTTACTCCTGCCGGAAGCCAGTCGAACCGTTGCGCCGTGGCCTGTGCCTCAGTTGCTGGCCTGCTGATGACGAGGAGGATTCT
>DATFXE010000237.1:0-5189 GCA_035258585.1 Roseiflexaceae bacterium
ACTGCTCGCGCCTGTCCTCACGCATGGGCGCAGTGGGGGGATGACACGCTTCATTCCACTCGCATCCTGGCCGCATATCGGCATCTATGGCGGTAGCGCGTCCGAAGCGCTCCACGCGATTCTCGGCAGCCTGCTCTACACGCTCTCCCCATCGGATATTGCGCTGGCGACTATGGATCAGGGCCAGCTCACGCCGCTCTACCGTGACGTGATGCATCTGGTGCCGCTGCCTGACACGCCGCACGCAACTATCGAGTTGCTTACACAGCTCATCCGACGCAGCACCTGGAATGCAGTACGGCGGCTCGTTCTGGTGGTTGTCGAGCCGGATGATGCACAGCTCCAGTTGCTGATCAGGTTGCTCGCGCGGCTACAAACACGGCCCGACGCGCCGATGCACCTGATTGTCGTGCAAGAGCAACCGCGCAACGCCGGACATGAGTTGTATGCACTGCTGCCAGCCCTGATCACCAGTGGCGGGCAGGGATCGGCAGGGCTCCTACCTGGCCAGAACAGCTGGCCGAAGCCTGGTACGGCGCGCTTGTTTGCACGCGGGATGCGTATCGAAGGGCGCCCAATTCTGCTGGATGAGGGTGCCACCGCCGCCCAGTTCACGCCATTGCGCGGAGTCGTTGCCGACCGTAGCCCTGTGCTATGGGATGAAAGCGCTCCTAAGATCCAAGCAGAGACACCCAGCCAGGATTCTCATGATCCCACGCCCATGGTCGCAACTGTCGACACAGAGGGAGCAGAGGATACGCTCTCGGATCAGAAACGGCGAATCGTCGCGGCAATCACGCATCGTCGCCAGATACTTCTTGCGAGGGAGGAGGCGACCACTCACGTTGCTGCTACGGTTTCCGTACCAATGGCTGATGATGCAGACGCTACCGCATGTCCACCACCGATGTCAGCGCAGCGCGCTGCGCAGGCATTGACGCCTGAGGTATCAGGAGCGGATCATTCGCTCGAAGCAGCGGATATGCCTGCCATACCGGAAGTTGCGGCGCAGAGCCGCCGGGCCAGTCTGTTCCGCGCGACCTTGCAAGCCGGTGATATGAACACACCATCCATGCTGGCATATGTACCATCACCGAGCAGTGGAGCGGCCGATGAGTCATCACTCGACCATCCGCACATATCACCGCTTGACGAGCCGGACAATGGCTGGCCAGCCGGCCCTGCACCACTTGGGCGCATCGCCCTGGCTGAATTGATGGCACGGATGGTTTCGGCACCCACGATTGTCACTGGACCGGCGAACGAATTGGGCGTCACGAAGAATCGTCTGGCTGAACTGGTGAAAGGCGCCGAGAAGGGCCAAGCCAAGGCGCTGGCTGAAGCCCTCCTGGCATGGCTCGATTTGGCCGATCTGCTGGTCGCGCCGAACAAGCCCGGCCGGCTGCGCCACCCGCGCGCGCTGATCACAACTGACCTGCGTGAGATCGCATCTCGGCTGGCTGCGACGCCCTGCCCTGACCAACACACTGTCGCCGCGCTGTGGGCGGAGTCGGACGAAGGGAGAGCCTAACGATGGCAGCCCGCCAGAACACCGCAAAGCGCGCACTGACGCACAACACCACCAGCGTGCCAAAGGGCGCGCGTATCCCACAGCCCGCACTCGTGTCCTGGATTCTGCGCGCGATCGTCATTGGCGCGCTGGCGCTCTTTTTTGCCCATCCCTTTATCCTGGAGTGGGCTGAGGCACACGAATCAGCAGGCCAGCATGCGGAACCCGACCAGGTTGCACTGGTACTCGTGGCACTCACCGACACGGTGTTCACCCCGCGCGCCGTCACGCTCTTGGGAGCACTCGGCGTCCTGGGCGTCTATGTCATGGCGATTGAGCTAGGACTGGCGATCTGGGGCATGTGGCGGCAGCGCCGTGCTGCTCCAGGCACTCCGACAACCTATCTGCTCGTCCGCGCGACTATACCCAGTTCGACAGCAGGCCGCGTCGGCAGCACATCCAGCCCAAGCGGCGACCAATTCTACCGCGCCCTGCTCAAAGAACTCACGGCTGGTACGCGCAGTGAGCGGCACGCCGGCATGGCGCCATGGGTCGCATGTACCTTGACTGGTCTGCCCGATCAGCCAATAGCGATGGGTGTGGTCGTGGCCGATCGCAAGGACACTCGGCGCGCGGAGACTGTGAATGCCATCCGTTCGACTCTCGCAGGGCAGCTTCCCGACGCGCAGATCGACGTGCGTCGCGACCCGCTAGAGACAGTTCTTACGCAAGGTGTCACTGTTGGCTGGCGGGAGTATGGGCTGCGCTTGCCCGCGCAGTACCCGCTGCGTTTCGTCGATGACATCGCGGGTTCAGATCTGCTCGGCCCGCTCGCGGCCACGCTCGCACCGCGCGGCACGCTCTGCACAGAGGCACAGATTATCGTGCGGCCGGCAAAACGCTGGGCGCTCAACTGGGGCTGGCGCGGCAACGCAATGGCGCTGAAATTGAAGCTGGAAGGGAAACACGACTATGCGCTGGCTGAGGATGCCAAGCGAATCGAGGCCAAGCTTGGCGCTGCACCATTCGAGACCGCCATCCGCGTCATGGTCGCAGCCGATGGAGCCGACGCAGCAGCGCGAATCGAGTCGGCGCTAAACGAGATCGCCAGAGTCATCGGCGCATACCATCAGGATACCAGCCATCGCCAACAAGAGCTGATCGAGGTTGGCGCCGGCAAGCGCCAGATCACCGACAGGACGCCTTTAGCACTCACAGTGCGCGCGCCCTTCTTCGCCCCGCCGCCCGAGTTGCTGCTGCCGATCCGCACCTGGCGGCCGCCCGACATCATCACCTCGATTGAGATCGCCGGTCTCTGGCATCTGCCCGCCGGCGGCCTCGGCACGCTTGTGCGCTGGCTGCCGTGCCGGATGATCAGCGCGCCGCCGCAGGCCTACATCGCGCCCGAGCGCACGGATCGGATCATGGTCGGCCAGGCCAGGCGCGCCGATGGCACGATTGGCCCGATTGGCCCGACGCTGCGCGACATCCGGCCGCCCATGCATATCACCGCCGGCATGGGCGCGGGCAAGTCACGTGCGCTGGCGAATATCTGCGAACAGTGTGTGCCGCACGGCTTTGTGCTGCTGGACGGCAAGGGCGATGACCAGGGCGGCAGCCTGGCTGCCACGGTGCGCCACTCTATCCCGCTTGAGGATGAGCAGCGGCTGATCATCTTCGATGTGCTGGACACCGACTGGCCAATCGGCCTGAACCCACTCGCAGGGATCGATCTCACCAGACCTGGCGCGAAAGACCAGGCGCTCGGGCAGATCATGGCGATCTTCGCCCGGCTCGACCCGGCGACCTGGGGCAAGGCGCCGGCGATGAAAGAGTTCGTGCAGATGGCGACGCTGCTCATTCTGGAGGGCGAGCGCAGCCCGACGCTGGCGCACGTCAAGCAGTGCCTGCTGGACGCAGGCTACCGCGAGCGGCTTCTGCCGCACTGCACCAATGTGGACGTGCTGACGTTCTGGACTGCCACCTTCCCCGACCAGGGCGAGCAGCAGCGCTCGTCGCTGCACGCGCTGCTGCGCCGCTTCAGCCAGCTGCTCACCACCGAGACAACCCGCTACATGGTCAGTCAGCCAGCCTCGCGTCTGAACCTGCTCGAAGCGATTGAGGGGCAACAGATTGTGCTGGCTCCGCTGCCACACGTCACATTGGGCGACCTGGCCAGCGCGATCGGCATGCTGCTGTTGCAGCAGTTCGTGCGTTCAGCGTTCGCGCGGCCAGGGAACGACCAGACTCGTCACACCTACCCGCTGATCGTCGATGAACTGCAGGTATTCATCGGTAAGGACGGCGACAGCACGGATATCCAGAACGCGATCACGCAGTTGCGTGGTCTGGGCATCGCCGGCATCTACGCGCATCAGACGCTCGACCAGCTCGGCGCGCTCAAGGACGAGATGCTGACCAATAGCGGCTCACGGCTGATTCTGCGTACCCAGGAGCCTGATGCGTCGGCGTATGCCAAGCTGTATGCCGCAAGCGGCATTACGGCCACCGACATCGCCGGGCAGGACGCCAATGAGCACCAGTACGCGGTACTGCAGTGTGATGGCGAGCGCACTGGCCTGTTCTCGATGATCGTGCTGCCCTGGCCCACGCCGCTCAGTATCACGGTCGAGCCGTATCACGGCCCGGACTGGCAGACGCTCATCCCGCCCGACTCGCCTGACAGCGAAGCGGACGTTGAGCTGCTGAGCCTGGTCTATGGAACCCATGCACACCCATCGAACGTCGTGCAGGCGCTGGCCGACTACAGCGATGCGGACTGGCAATTCGTGCTCGACCGCTGGGAAGCGATCAGACAGTATCACCGCCAACACATCATCGCCCATCCCGACTGCATTGCCATTGACATGACCATCACCGACCCCGATCCCGCGCTACAGGCGGCCAAGCGCACGGCCAGGCAGCGCCTCGACCGGCAGACCTGGCTTTCGCGCCTGCTCATAGCCACGCCGCGCCTCCTGGCCGCCGCTGAGTATGCACGCATCCGGCACCAGATTGAGCCACCTGGCGGCGCGAGTGTGCGAGCGAATGGCAAGGGGCGGGGTGATATGGCGCGACCTCGCTTAGCACAGGTCACGCCGGGCGAAATGATCGTGCCAGCGTTCGAGCAGCCCACGCACGAGCCGATGATCCCGATTGGCTTCGTCAGCGGCGCGACCCTCCGGCCCGGCACAGTCATCACCGCGCCTGAGATTGCTGATGACAAGACCGCCGCAGCGGTGATGGAGACGCGCGGCCGGCGGCGCGCAAAGGATGATATCTCAGCAGGCTTCGATGATCTGAGCCCTGCCGAGGAGGAGCAGACAGACCGATCATGACAGGTGCAATGCACTCGCGACCTCCACGGAACGTGACAAGCCCAGCCGCGCTGACCGACCGACGCGGCGGCATTGTGCCGTCAGCACTCCGGCTGCTCGATGAACGTGAGGTGCTGTTGATGCGCCTGCTGGGGCGGCTCGATCTCATGACGCTGACTCAGATCCAGCAGGCGGTCTATCCCACATACACGACGCGCGGCGTGCAAAAGCGCCTCCAGTATCTCATGGACGACGATCTGCTCTGGCGCGTCCAGACGCGCCTGGTCGCCGCCAACCATGCCGCCGAGTATGCCAAAGTGCGCAAGCAGGGCGCCTATGCCTATGGTCTCGCGGATCAGGGG
>DATFXE010000238.1:0-3451 GCA_035258585.1 Roseiflexaceae bacterium
TCCCGCGCCAGCGTCACCGCCTGGGCCGTATCGAGGGAAGTCACAGACTCCATTGCATCCTCGGTAGCTCGGCCAGCAGCGCCCGCACGGCGGTGTGTGCTTGCCCGTTGCCACGGGGGCGCAGACGTGCAATTCGGTGCAATTGTGGGGGTAACATTATTCCGCAGTGGGGTGCGGAGTGCGATTTGCTGCAAGGCAGAGCGAACGGTCAGCGTGCAACAATGGTATAATGCCGTATGCTGAACGATCGATCATCCACAGGGCGGTGTCTGTGCGTATTATCACAAGTGTGGTTGGCCGTAGTTTAAGGATCGGGGATGCGCGCGATCATTGCAGGGGCCGGGCCGGCCGGTTTCGCATGTGCCAAGTGGTTGAACGATCGGGGCGTTGACATCGTATTATTAGAAAAGCGGAGTGTGCCGGGCGGCAAAGTTTCGGCCTGGCGCGACGCCGACGGCGATTGGGTCGAGAGCGGGCTGCATGTCTTCTTCGGCGCCTATCGCGCGCTGCTGGGCTTTCTCGGCGAATGTGGCCTGCACGACTGCTTCGACTGGAAGCCGGCCGAGATGATCTTTATCTCGCCCGAGCACGGTCTGGCGCCGATACGCTTTGTGCCCGGCCTGCCGGCGCCGCTTAACGGTCTGGCGGGCGTTGCGATCAGCAAACTGCTGCCCACGGCGGATAAGCTGCGCGTTGCCGTAGGGTTGCTGCGGCCGATCTTCGGCTCGCAGGCCTATATCGACGCTCAGGACGACCAGAGCTACGCGGCCTGGCATCTGCGGCACGGCATGGGCCAGCGCACGCTCGACGATGTGATGCATACCATGGCGCTGGCGCTCAACTTCCAGCGCGCCGACAAAGTCTCGGCCAAGCTGGTGCTGACGGCGCTGCTGCATTTCGCGCAAGAGACCGGCGCGTCGAGGATGGGCCTGGTCAAAGGCTCGCCGCACGAGCGGCTGTGGGCGCCGCTGACCCGGCTGCTGTCGGGCCGGGGCGTTACGATTGTGCTAGGGCGCAAAGTCGATCATATCTGCTACGATGCCGCCGAGAACCGCGTGACCGGCCTGGCGCTGGACGACGGCAGCACGCTGGAGGGCGATATTTATATCTCGGCAATGCCGGTTCACAGCTTGCGCAAGCGGCTGGCGCCCGCGCTGAAGCAGCAGCCACTCTTCGATGGCCTGCGCCACCTGAAGGGCCAGCCGGTGATCACGGCCCAACTCTACTTCGATCGAATGGTGACTGCGGTGGACAACCTGCTCTTCAGCGCCGGCACGCACCTGAGTGTCTACGCCGACCTGCCGCGCGTCTCGCCCGATTATCACAGCGGGCGTGCTCCTTCGACCCATTCGACTCTTCGACAAGCTCAGGGGGGACCAGGCTCAGGGCAGGCTGGCTCAGGGCATGGCTCGATCGTCGAGTTGGTGGTCGCGCCGGCCGAGGATTTGATCGGCCAGAGCGACGACCTCGTTCTGAAGCAGATACTGGCCGATTTCTATCGGATGCACCCGGCGGCGCGCGGCGCGCGGCTGACCAAATACACGCTGGTGCGCATCCCCAATTCTGTTTACCAGGCGCGACCGGGTGTGGATTGCTACCGGCCCGACCAGGCCACACCGGTGCCGAACCTGTTTCTGGCTGGCGATTATACCCAACAGGAGTTCATGGCCTCGATCGAGGGCGCCGTGCGCAGCGCCAGGCGGGCGGTCGAGCATATCGATCGGTTAGGGGTTAAGGGTTAGGGGTTAGAAGCAGCGAACTCAATCCGATCAACGAGATCAATGCTATTAACCCTTAACCCCTAACCCTTATGGAGTTTTCAATGTTGCCTTCAGATATGACCATTCACAACCGCTACCGGGTCATCTATATCGTGGATGAGCGACCGGCCAGCACAGTCTATCGCGGGCGCGACGAGCAGAGTGGCCGGCTGGTGCTGATCGCGGCGCTCGACGCCCACGGCAGGTCGCGCGCCGATATCGCGCTGCTGGCGCGCCAGGCCGCCGCCACGCAGCATGAGTCGCTGCTGCCGGTCGTTGAGCATTTCGAGGAAGGCGACACCTACTATGTCGTCTGCGACGACATCGGCGGCCAGGATCTCGAGCGGACGCTGCGGGCGCGCGGCGGGCCGCTGCCCGAAGAATCCACGCTGCAGCAGGCTCGCCGGCTGCTGGACATATTGGAGCACCTGCATAGCCAGAAAGTCCCGCTGAATCTAGGCGAGCCGCAGGCCGGCGATGTCTGGATCGACGAGGATGGCGTGTGGCATATCACACCCTTCACGCTGATCCGCCCAATCAGTCACGCGCCATCCGCCTACCGGGCACGCGAGCTGGATCTGCCGAATGGCGAGCCGAACGCCGCCAGCGACCTGTATGCGCTCAGCGCTCTGCTGTACCATGCGCTGACCGGCTGGGCGCCGCCAACCGCCGCACAGCGCGAGGCCGGTACGCCCCTCAATGGCCCGCGCGCGCTCAATCCGAACCTGTCGACGCTGATCGAGCAGGTGCTGCTGCGTGGCCTCCAGATCAAGCCGGAGAATCGCTATCAGTCGGCACGCGAGATGCGCATGTCGCTCGAGATGGTTGGCATCATGGATGGCCGCTCGCTTGGGCTGGGTCAGGATGCGCTCCCGGCGGCCCAGGCGCCGACGCCTCCGGTTGCGCCGGTGCCGCAGCCAACGGGCCCGTATGTGCAGCCGCCATCTCAGGGCTATTTGCCACAGCCGGGCATGTACTCGCCGCCAGCTTCTCAACCGGCTGCCTATCAGCCAGCGCCTGGCCAGCCATACCCGCCGGGCGTGTATCAGGCGCAGCAACCACGGCGCGGGATCAGCACCGGCTACCTGATCGCCGTCGCGGTCGTGCTGACGCTGGCTTTGCGGCCCATCGGCGCCTTCATTTTCGGACGCGCCGCGGACCGCTATGGCAGGCGGCCCATCCTCGCCGCCGTCATCCTTACCTATTCGGCGCTGGCCTTCATTTCCGGCTTTTCAACCAGCCTGACCATGCTGCTGGTCCTGCGCGCACTGTTCGGCATCGCGATGGGCGGTGAATGGGGCGTGGGCGCGTCGCTCGCCATGGAAACCATCCCGCCCAAAGCACGCGGCATCGTTTCGGGCATCCTGCAGGCGGGCTATCCCACCGGCTATCTTGTCTCGTCGGTGGTCTACGGCCTGCTTTATCAATACATCGGATGGCGCGGCATGTTCATGATCGGCATCGCGCCGGCATTCCTTGCCTTCTTCATCTTGAGGAACGTGAAGGAATCGCCATCTTGGACCCCCAAGCCCGCCCTGGGCGCCGATTCCATCGCAACGCTTACCGCTTATGGCCGTCTGATCATCTACGCTGCGCTCCTCTGGTTGGGGGCGAGTCTGTACGGTCAGCAGCCCATTATCACAGCGGTCTGCATCGCTGTTCCGCTCGTGGCGAGTTTGTATTTTGCAAGC
>DATFXE010000239.1:0-2483 GCA_035258585.1 Roseiflexaceae bacterium
GTCGAGCGCCCAGATCCCGGCCGGCTGGAGTGCGAACGAGCGCCCGGCCGCGATCAGCGCATCCCACACGCGCTCGGCGCTGGCGCGATCCGCGCTCAGCCACAGCTCATAGCCCAAGTCGCCGGTGTAGCCGGTGCGCGAGATCATGACCGGGGTGTCGGCGATCGAGGCGTCGACGAAGCGGTAGTATTTCAGGTCGGCCAGCGGCGCGTCGGTGAGCGTCATCAGCAGCTGGCGCGAGCGTGGGCCTTGCAGTGCCAACGCCGCGATCTGCTCGGAGACATCCTCGATCCGCACCTGCATGCCGAGGGCATTGTCCTCCAGCCAGCGCAGGTTCGGCTCGGCCGAGGTCAGCCGATAGCTGTTTTCGCCCAGATGCGCGATCGTCCCGTCGTCGATCACCTGGCCGCGCGAGTTGCACCACGGCGTGTAGAGCATGCCGCCGATCGCGCATTTGCTGACGTCACGCGTTACCAGGCGATTGAGAAAGCGCAGCGCATCCTCGCCGGTGATCTGATACTTGCACAGCGGCGAGACGTCGATCAGCACGCAGGCGTTGCGCATGGCCAGATACTCGCGGTCGTGCGTCATCTCGTAGGCGCTGGCGGCGGTGTAGCCGGCCCAGCGGCGCCACTGGTCGGCCTGCATCAGCGCCGCCGTGCGGGAATGAAATGGTGTTCGCTTCAGCATACTACCTCATGCAGCATCTTCGCTTTTGAATAGGCCTGAGGCAAGATTGTGTCGTCTCGACAATTTGGAATGCAGTGAGCAATCGAGTGTATGCTATGTGACAGGCATTGTCAAATGCGCCGGCGCAGCCCTTCGCAATGCAGTATCGTGACATATGGTACAATCGTCGGACGTCATCAGTACGTAGCAGGAGTAGCAGTCCATGATCCGTGTAGCCATGGGCGCAGGGTGCATGTCGCAGGTCACAGTTTGCGGGGCAAACGTCTGATGCTACATGTTGCCTGGCGCGACGCAATATAATACTTTGTCTTGCGTCCGTCTCATGAGCCATCCCGTATTTACCACGGTGGCTGCGAGGGCGTGGGAATGCGCCGCAGCGCATTCCCACGCCCTCGCAGCCACAAAATAAAGTGGTCGCACCTGGGCGCTAAAGGCCGCTGCGCCGCCTTTAGCGCCCAGGTGCGACCAGCAGATTGGAAAACTGCGTCGGCAACGATATGAGACATACTGCATCACAATGCCAAAACATCCGATTGTAGAATTCGGGATGGCTCATGACACAATAAATGGAAAGTACCAGAGCGAACGCAGGCTAAAAGCCAACTGTGGTAGAGCAAGACCGTCCTGGGCATCTTTAGCATTCAACCAAATCATAGGAGGAACCAACATCATGGCTCAGCTCAAGGTCGGCATTATCGGCGCTGGGGGGATCGCTCGTGCCCGCCATATCCCCTGCTTCCAACGCAATCAAAAGGCCGCCTTACTCGCGATCGCCGATGTCGCCGAGGGTGCGGCCGAGCGGGTGGCGCGCGAGTTCAGTATTCCGGCGGCCTACACCGATTACCAGGAGATGATCGAAAAGGAAGGGCTTGATGCGGTGGTGATCTGCACGCCGAACAAGTTCCACGCGCCGGTGACGATCGATGCCCTGGGGCGCGGCCTGCACGTTCTGTGTGAGAAGCCGATGGCGCTCAACGCCGAGGAGGGCCGCGCTATGCTACAGGCCGCCCAGGATTCCGGCAAGATTCTCTCGATCGCTTTCCACTATCGCCATAAGGCCAACGCCCGCGCTGCTAAGCAGATCATCGAGGATGGCGAGCTAGGCGACATCTATATGGTGCGAGTCAACGCGCTGCGGCGGCGCGGCATCCCATCCTGGGGAACGTTCACCAATAAGGAGATCCAGGGCGGTGGCGCGATGGTTGATTTCGGCGTCCACCTGCTCGATCTGGCGCTGTGGCTGATGGGCGGTCCGCGCGTGCAGGAAGTGACCGGCGTCACCTCGCAGCGGCTAGGCACGCGGCCGAATGTCAACAGCTGGGGGCCGTGGAACTACCAGGATTTCCAGGTCGAAGACCACGCCGCCGCGTTTTTGCGGCTATCAGGCGGCAAGGCGATTCAGCTGGAGGTCTCCTGGGCGCTCAATATTGCCGAATCGGTCGAGAATGTGTCGCTCTCGGGCACCGAGGCCGGCCTGGATATCTTTCCGCTGCGGATCAACAAGCCGGCCCACGGCATGCTGATCAACTCGACCCCGGCCTGGATGCCCGGCGAGAAGGACGACGCCGGCGATATCCAGACCGCCGACTTCGTCGACGCGGTGCTGGAGGGGCGCCGGCCGGTGGTGACGGCCGCGCAGGCGCTTCAGGTCAGCGAGATTGTGGATGCGATCTACCGCAGCTCGGTCTCTGGCGCGGCGGTGCGGCTCGACTAATGAGTGGCCGTTTTAGGCATGTTTCAAACGTACTTTACACTTTGGGTGGGGGTTTGGGGGCGGCGCAGCCGCCCCCCAA
>DATFXE010000240.1:0-14809 GCA_035258585.1 Roseiflexaceae bacterium
GCAGGCGCTGGCCAGCGTGCAGGAGCCCGAGCTTGGCGGCGACCTGATCTCGCGCAAGATGATCAAGGATCTGCGGATCGAGGGCGACAGCGTACGCTTCACCGTCGAGCTGACAACGCCGGCATGCCCGCTGAAGGATCAGATCCAGAATGAGTGCGTGATCGCCCTGGAGCGGATCGCCGGCGTGCCGAAGGAGAAGGTCGCGATCGACTTCTCGGCCCAGGTGCGGCCGCGCGGTGGCGTGCTGGACAAGGCCGCTATCCCTGGCGTCAGCCATGTGATTGCGGTGGCGGCCGGCAAGGGCGGCGTCGGCAAGTCCACGGTCGCGGTCAATCTGGCAGTCGCGCTGGCGCAGGAGGGCGCGCGAGTGGGCCTGCTCGACGCGGATATCTACGGCCCTTCCATCCCGCTGATGATGGGCGCCAAAGGTCAGCAGCCGGCGGCGGCGACCGCGGCGAACGGCCAGCCGGTGATGATCCCGATCGAGGCCTACGGCATCAAGATGATCTCGGTCGGTTTTCTGGTAGACGACAGCCAGCCGGTGATCTGGCGCGGGCCGATGGTTTCGCAGCTGTTGCGCCAGTTTCTGTACCAGGTCGATTGGGGCGAGCTGGATTACCTGATCATCGACATGCCGCCCGGCACCGGCGATATCGCTCTGACGCTGGCCCAGTCGCTCCAGAATGTCGGCCTGACCGGCGTGGCCACGGTGACGACGCCGCAGAGCGTGGCGACGATGGATGTGCTGAAGAGCATGGAGATGTTCAAGAAGGTCAACGTCCCGCTGCTCGGCATCATCGAGAACATGGCCTATTTTGTGGCGCCCGATACCGGCGCGCGCTACGATATCTTCGGCAGCGGCGGCGCGGCGCGGCTGGCCGAGCAGATCGGCGTGCCGCTGCTGGGCCAGATTCCGCTGGGCATCAGCGTGCGCGAGGGCGGCGACAGCGGCCGACCCGCGGTGACGAGCGATATGCCCGATGGCTACGCCGAGATCTTCCGTGATGTCGCTCGCCACCTGGCGGCGCGGGTCAGCGTCATGGAATATGCGTAGTTGCAAGTTTGAAGGTTAGAACGTTTCAACGTTCAAACGCTCAAACGTTCAAACGGTGGTATTTATGCCGACAGATGATCTGCGATCGACGACCATCCCGCTGTATACTACCGAGGTGCGGCCTGCCATGCCTGCCTATGATAGCGACGAGCCGGCGCACGACTCGTATGGGCGGCGGATCAACTACCTGCGGATCTCGCTGACCGACCGCTGCAATTTCCGCTGCGTTTATTGCATGCCGGCGATTGGGATGCAGTTCCTGCCGCGCCCCGAGCTGTTGACCAACGATGAGCTGCTGCGCGTGGTGCGCGCGGCTGCGGCAGCCGGCTTCCAGAAGATCCGCCTGACCGGCGGCGAGCCGACCCTGCGCCCCGATCTGGTCGAGCTGGTGGGTGCAATCAAGGCCACGCCGGGCATCGAGCACATCGCCATGACCACCAATGGTCTGCGGCTCGCCAAGCTGGCGCAGCCGCTGAAGGACGCCGGGCTGGATCGCGTGAACGTGAGCATTGATACGCTCGACCCACACAAGTTTCGCCAGATGACGCGCGGCGGCAAGCTGGAGATGGTCTGGGAGGGCATCGCCGAGGCCGACCGTGTCGGATTGCACCCGATCAAGCTCAACGCCGTGGTGGTACGCGGGCTGAACGAGGAAGAGGTGCCGCAGCTGGCCGCCCTGACCTTGCACTACCGCTGGGAGATGCGCTTCATCGAGGTGATGCCGCTCACCGGTGTGGCCGATGTGGCGCAGGACGGCGTGGTCAAGAGCGAGGAGCTGATCACTCAGCTTGAGGCCATACACGGCCCGCTGGAGCCGCTTGGGCTGGCGCCGAGCGACTCGGCGCGGCGCTTCCGCATTCCCGGCGCGCCTGGCAAGCTTGGCTTCATCAGCGCGGTGAGCGACCCGTTCTGCGCGACCTGCAACCGTATGCGCCTGACCGCCGACGGCCGGCTGCACCTGTGCCTGCTGCGCGACGACGAGGTCGATCTGCGCGCCGAGCTGCGTGCCGGTGCATCCCAGGCGCGCATCGAGCAGCTCATCCGCCACGCGGTCGCCCTCAAGCCCTGGGGCCACGGCCTGCCTGAGCACGTGCTGCCGACCCTACGGGGGATGTCGCAGCTGGGCGGGTAGCTTCAGCGTTAGAACGTTGAAACGTTAGAACATTCAGACTGCAAAGGTGTAAATCTGCGACGAAGATTCGAACGCCTGAAACGTTCAAACGTTCAACCTGTTAACGTGCAATTGACTTTCGAAAGTAAACGCTAGCAATTCTCAGAAAGATCTGGTATACTGGTCGCGGTAAGCAGAATTTTGCGATCCCTGATGAGGAGGGAATCTCATGGCAGTTATCGAGCAGGACATGATCCGCGTGAAGCCCGCGCCGATGATCGCGCCGACTCTGACCATCAGTGAGACGGCGGCCAGCCGTCTGCTTGGCATGATGAAAGAGAAGGAGTTGGAGAACTACGGGCTGCGCGTGTTCGTTTCGGGCGGGGGCTGCTCCGGCCTGCAGTATGGTATGACGTTTGACGACGAGATGCGCGAGGGCGATAACGAGTGGAATGCCTATGGCCTGCGCGTTCTGGTCGATCCGGTCAGTGCGGGCTATCTCCGCGGCGCCTCGATCGACTACCAGCAGGATAACATGCTCGCCGGCGCTTTTAAGATCGATAACCCCAACGCTGTCGCCAGCTGCGGCTGCGGGCACTCGTTCCGCGCCAAGAACGAGGACGATGCGGCCGACTATGAGGGCTACGACGAGGGCTACGCCGGCGGTGGCTGCGGGCACTGCGGCAACAGTTAGATCATTACTTTCAATGCATGACGAAGAGCTACCCGGCTGTGTTGAGGCTAGGTAGCTCTTTTGATTCTGCGCCCCACTACCCCAATTGTTACTGATCTCTGCATTGATTGCCTATCTTTTGGCGGGGGTTCGGGGGCGGCCGGGTGCCCACACCCAGAGGGTACCCGGCGTCACCCCCGAACCCCCACCAGGGGTGGTGCGGAGGGGCCCGACTACCCTCTGGGTGCCCCCTCCACGCCTCCCCAGCGAAGGTGTTAGTTGTTTGTGCAGAGATCAGTAAAAGTGCAGGATAATGGAGATAGTGTCAGATTACCTGGAGCGACAAATGCCAAATTATCAAAATCTTACGCCCGCTGAGGTCAAAGCGAAGCTCGATCGCGGCGATGCGTTTCGCCTGATCGACGTGCGCGAGCCGCAAGAGTACGCCTATGCACGCATCGAAGGCTCCGAGCTGCTGCCGCTCAGCCGGGCGCAGGAATGGATCGACGATCTTCCGGAGGACCAGGAACTCGTATTCCTCTGCCATCACGGCAGCCGGAGCGCGCAGATGGCCGGCTTTCTGGCTAGCCAGCGCGGGATGGCCAACATCGCCAACATGCTCGGCGGCATCGACGAATGGTCGCGGCTGATCGATCCCAACGTGCCACGCTACTGAATTGCAAATGATGAATTGAGAATGGAAATTGAGAAAATCGATCGTTTCTCAATTTCCATTCTCAATTTTCAAGTTCCATGGACGCATATCTCGAAGGAATCCGGCTTTTCAACGCAGGCGAGTTCTGGCATGCTCACGAGCAATGGGAGGCATGTTGGCTCAAGGCACGCGAGCCGGAGCGAACCTTCTATCAGGGAATCATTCAGGTCGCTGCGGCGCTTGTACATTGGCAAAGAGCAAATGTGCGCGGCCTGCGGCGCAATTGGGAAAAAGCACGACCCAAGCTGATCGCAGTGCCGCCGTTGATGCTTGGGCTCGATCTGCGGCAGTTGATTGCCGATATGGATCGGTTGGTTATTCTTGGCAGCGATTTGCCTCCAAAGTTGCAATATGTTCGGGAGAACTCGTGACTTATGCGGCTCTGCTATCGGTTCATGAACATATGCTATACTACGTATAATGTAACTGAGTGCCCACGCCCATCGGCACTCCCAGGGCCTCCCTGTTGGCGGCCAAACGATACCCTAACCAGCGCCCTTTCAGGTTTGGTCACAGTGTGGGAGGAGGCTGCCCTGTATGTCAGCGAAAATACTCGTTGTCGACGACGAACCATCGATTGTCGACGTGCTGACGCGCTTTCTGAGCCGCGAGGGGTATAGTGTGGTCACCGCGTCCAATGGCCGCGAGGCGTTGGAGCGGGTTCGGCAGGAACCACCTGACCTAATCTTGCTCGACGTGACCATGCCGGAGCTGGATGGCTTCGCCGTGTGCCAGCGGATCAAGGAGGATGAGCGCACGGCGCTGATCCCGATCACCATGTTGACGGGGCTGGACGATCGCGAGCATCGCACGCGGGGAATCGAGGCCGGCGCGGATGACTTCCTGACCAAGCCATTCGAGCAGAGCATCTTGCGGGCGCGTATCCGCTCGCAGCTGCGGCTCAAGCGGCTGACCGATCAACTCGAGCACACCGAAAATGTGATCTTCATGCTGGCGCAGGCGGTCGAAGCCAAAGATGCCTACACCGAAGGTCATTTGCGCCGGCTGCGCGCTTATGGCGAACGGCTCGCGCAAGCATGTGGCCTCTCGCCCACCGAAGTGGCGGCGGTGCGCTACGGCGGCATTCTCCATGATATCGGCAAGATCGGCGTGGATGAAGCGATCATCCGTAAGCCTGGGCCGCTGACATCCGAGGAGGCCGCACTCATGCGCCGGCACCCTGAGATCGGCGCGCAGATCATCTCGCAGATGCGCTTCGCTCGCGATGTCGCGCCGATTATCAGCGCGCATCACGAGTACTGGGATGGCAGCGGCTACCCGCACGGTCTGCGCGGCGAGGCGATACCGATAGGCGCGCGGATCATTACGATTGTCGACGCATATGATGCGATGATGACCGATCGGCCCTATCGCGCCGCGCTGGGTGAGGACGAGGCGCTACGACGGCTGCGCAGCGCGCGCGGCACGCAGTTCGATCCTGAACTCCTGGATATCTTTATCGGCCTGGTTGAGCAGGGTTTGTTCGCATCAGAGCAGATGACCTCGGTTGGTTCCAAGAGTGACTTGTAGCTGCCGTGTATCCTGAAATTCTGCCCCACCTGCGCTGCCCGGTCTGCCGCCAGACGCTCTCCTTGCAGCAGATGCGCGCCCCCGATGATGAGATCGTTGGTGGCACATTGGTGTGCTCTGGTTGTGGCGCATCCTACCCCGTGCGCGATGGGATCGCCGACTTCCTCGGCCGGCCGCAGCCGCCGACCCCCGCACAGATCACTAACGAACTGCCACCGATCGCATGGGTCTACGAGCGTGGCTGGCGGCCGTTTGCCCTGACGCTGCTAAGCGGCGAACCGTTCCCCTACCGGCGCGAGCTGCCGCTATTCACCGGACTGGTCGAGCCGCAGCGCGGCGGCTTGTATCTCGACGTGGCGTGCTCGAATGGCCTTTATGCGCGGGCGTTGGCGCGGCGGATGCGTGGCGTATCTGGCCATGTCGTCGGCTTCGATCATTCGTTACCTATGCTGAAGCAGGCGCGAGCGTACGCGCTCGATGGCGGGCTGCGGATCAGCTATGTGCGCGCCAAAGCCCAGGCCCTGCCGGTGGCCGAGCATGTCGCCGCGGGCGTGGTGATCGGCGGCTCGCTCAATGAGATCGGCGATCTCGACGCTTGCCTGGCCGAGGTTCGCCGCACGCTTGCGGACGATGGCAGGTATGTGGCGATGACGCTGGCGCGAGCGGCGACGCCGACTGGGCGGACGTTCCAGCAGCTTATGGGTATTGGCGGAGTGGTATTCTGGACACCCGAAGAGCTGGAGCGCTACTTCAGCCAGCATTCCCTGCGGACGGTATCGCGCTGGAAATACGGGCTGGTGATGTTTCACCTCGCGCTGCCGGCTTAGAGCAGTCGGCAGGAGGCAGGAGCCAGTCCGCAGCCATGCTGAGGCATCAGAAAGCCATCTCCAGCCTGCCTGCTAGCCCAACCTTTTTGACGAATGCTGTAGATCAGTAGGTGATGTACTACCCAAGATAGTGCGTAGTGCGTAGTACAGAAGGCTACGCACTATTGATGTCTGTAGGACTTACGCAGTTGGCGTTTTAGCGGGGTGCGAGGGCCTGCGGCCCCCGAAACCTTCATCTTCGCCCACCTGTGGCGGCTTTGCCGCCACAGGTGGGCGGAAAGAAGAGTTCTTTGGAGGGCAAAGCCCTCCAAACCTCCCAACTGCGTAACTCCTAATCTGGATAACTATGCAAGATGCCTGGCGATCACGACCACGAAAACTTGGTGTCTTGGTGTCTTGGTGGTAAGATAAGCCCCTCAATTTTGAAAGAAATCGAAGGCGATGACGACTCAGACTATTACCCCCACTGCTGGGCCGCTTGACGCAGTCGTGCGGATCCCCGGATCCAAGAGCATCACCAACCGCGCTTTGCTGCTCGCCGCGCTCGCTGATGGCGTCTCGACACTCTCCGGCGTGCTGTTCAGCGATGATAGCCACTGGTTTCTGGATGGGCTGCGGCGCCTGGGTGTGGACGTCGACATCGATCAGGATCGGCGTCAGATGGTGGTGCATGGCGTTGGCGGGCCGCCGCCGGCCGCGGAAGCGGCGCTGTGGGTCGAGCTAGCGGGTACGGCGGCGCGCTTCCTGCTGGCCTATAGTTGCCTGGGCAGCGGCAGCTATACCATCGATGGCAATGCGCGTATGCGCCAGCGCCCAATGGGCGATCTGCTGGCGACATTGAACGCCTTGGGCGCCGAATGCCGCAGCACCGGAGAGCATAATGGCTTGCCGATCGTGGTGGCGGGCCGTGGACTGCGCGGCGGTGCGGCTGGTCTGGCTGGCGATAAAACCAGTCAGTTCCTCTCGGCGCTGTTGATGGTCGCGCCATATATGCGTGAGGATGTCGAGATCAGCATAACTAGCCCACTCGCCGCAACCCCATATATCGACATAACGACGAGTATAATGAATACATTCGGCGCGCATGTCCAACGCGATGGCTACGAGCGCTTTCGTGTCGCCGCCGGGCAGCGCTACCAGGCGCGGGATTACCAGATCGAGCCGGATGCCTCGAACGCCTCGTACTTCTTTGCGGCGGCGGCACTGACTGGCGGGCACGTGCGGGTCGAGGCGCTTGATCGGCACTCGATCCAGGGCGATATCCGCTTCCTTGACGTGCTGGAGCAGGTCGGATGTGTGGTTACTTCGGGCGCCGGGTGGGTGGAGGTGCAGGGGCCGGAGCGGCTGCGCGGCGTCGATCTGGATATGAGCAAGCTGCCGGATATGGCGATCACCCTGGCCGCGCTGGCGCCGTTCGCTGCTGGCCCAACCCACATTCGTAATGTAGGGCTCATCCGGCATCACGAGACCGATCGGATCGCCGCCACGGTTACCGAGCTGCGCAAGCTCGGTGTCGCCGTCGAGGAATTTGCCGATGGAATGACGATCTACCCGGGCTGGCAGCAGCCGGCCGAGATCGAGTCGTATCACGATCATCGCATGGCGATGGGCTTCGCAGTCGCCGGCTTGAAAATACCGGGGCTGCGCATCGCCGGGGCTGAGTGCGTCGCCAAGACCTTTCCCGATTTCTTTGAACGCTTTGCCGAGATGGCAGGTGGCGTGTTGGGACGTTAGTGACCGCTGCATAAGCAGCTAAAGATGGCTGCTGGGGAGGTCTGGAGGGCCTTCGGCCCTCCAGACCTCCCCACCACAAAGTTTAGCTATTTGTGCAGCGCTCAGTAGAACGTTTTGGGTTCGGAGGAGACGATGGCGAGGGCAGGCTTGCTGTTTGTCGGAACCGACGACGGGGCTGTGCTGTTCAGCAACCCGAACAATATCGGGCGCTGGCTGCGGATCGGGCAGCCGTTTCGCGGGCAGGCGGTGCGCGCGCTCTGGCCGCTTCCGGATAACCCGCTGGTCGTTTTTGCGGCGGTAGCAGGGCAAGGCTTGCAGCGCAGCGACGACGGTGGGCAGAGCTGGCGCACGCTGTTCGACGTGGATATACAGGGTGTTGTTGGTCATGACAATGCGCCGAATATGCTGTACACCTGGGCGGTGGGCGGCGAGCTGTATGCCAGCGCGGATGGCGGCGAGCATTGGGATCGGCGCATCCTGCAAGGCTCCGCCGCTTTCGCCGCGGCCCGCATTGCGATCGCGGCCGATGACGCGCGGCGGTTGTATGTGGGCCATGCCCACGGCATCTGGACCAGCTCGGATGCGGGTGTGACCTGGGCGCGCTTTGGCGAGCAGGCTCCACAGGACGTACAGGCGCTCGCCGCCCACCCGACCCGCTCCGGGCGGCTGTATGCTGCAGCCGCGAGCGGTGTGTACAGCTGTGATGGCCCACAAGCCGATTGGCAGGGCGTCGCGGGCGCGCCGCCGGCCGAAGACGCGCTGGCGATCCTCGCCGGCCAGCAGCCGGCGCTGCTGCTGGCCGAAGCGGGCGCGAGCATCGCGCGCTACGACGAGGCGAGCGCCAGCTGGACGACCACGGCGCTCGATGGAGACTGGAGTGGAGCGATCACTGTGATTACACCTGTAGGATATCACATCGACATGGCCTTCGCCGGCAGCGCGAGTGGACAACTCGCCACCAGCACCGATCGCGGGCGGACCTGGCAGTTGATCAAGCAGGATTTGCCGCCGATCCGTGCTGTTGTGGCGGCGCGGCTCGTGTAAGTTGCCCTCGGCACGAAATCATACCATCTGGTTGTTGAGACGATACTGCTGGCTTACTCAGATGGGAGGTTTGGAGGGCTTTGCCCTCCAAGAAGCATTTGGTTTTGCACCTGGTTCGGGCGGCAAAGCCGCCCGAACCAGGTGCAAAAAAGAAACGTCTCGGGGGCCTGCGGCCCCCGCACCCCCACCTGGCGAGTTTGCCAGCAGTATCTTGAGACCATTCTGCTGGTCGCGCGTGCTGGTTCGAGGCCCCGAACCAGCACGCGCGACTTGTTAATGTCACGAGTTACGCGGTGGTGGGGTTTGGGGAGGCCGGGTGCCCTCTGGGCGTCTCCCCAAGATCTTCTTTTTTGTGGCGAACGTTGGCGGCTCTGCCGCCGTAGTCAGCCACAAAAAAGCTGCTTGGAAGCCGGGTACCCTCTGGGTGCCCCTCCACGCCTCCCCGCAATCGACGACCGCGTAAGTCGTGCTAATGTATGGGTGCGGTGCACCGCAGCCGCCATGTTAAATCCAGGATGACTCATGAAAGAGATTGCGAGAGGCTGTACTGCTCGCGCTCCCAAGCTGCAATCGGTAGGTAAATAGTGTGCAATAAGTTGACAGGAACTGTGCGTCATGCTACACTTGTCGAGAATGAAGCAAGAAGCGAGTACCGAATCATGGCGCAACCACCGCTGTTGGCTCAGTTCTCCATGTCGCCAGTGTTCAATACCAAAGCAGTGGCGCGTGAGACCGGGGTTCCGGCCGATACGTTTCGCGCCTGGGAGCGGCGTTATGGCGTGCCGCGCCCGCAGCGCACCCCCGGCGGCCACCGGCTGTATTCGGAGCGCGACATCGCAATTATCCGCTGGCTGCGCGACCGTACTGACGAGGGTGTGAATATCAGCCATGCCGTGATGTTGCTGACAAACACGTTGGATGCTGGCTCAGCCACGCCGGCCAGCAATGATGAAGCGCGAGCAGTCGCGCGGCTGATCGACGAGATCGTTCAGTCGCTGACGAATTTTGATACGCTGCAAGCCGATCGGATTCTGAGCGAGGCGTTTTCGATCTATCCATTTGAGCAGGTGCTGCTAGAGTTGGTTCAGCCGGCGATGATCGAGATTGGCGAGCGCTGGCATCGCGGCGAGATCAATGTGGCGGCCGAGCATTGTGCGACACAGTTCGTGCGCCGCAAGCTGGCCGGCATGCTGAGTATGCTTGAGAGCAGCGCCCATCGTGCGACCATCGTGATGGGCTGCGCGCCTGGAGAGCTGCACGACCTGGGTGCGCTCTTGTCTGCCCTGTTCTTGGTACGGCGCGGCTGGCGTGTGATCTATCTTGGGCCTCAGGTTCCCTTGTTCGATCTGCTCGAGATGATCGACTCGATCAAGCCGAACCTGGTCTGTATGTCGGCATCGACGATGGAGACCGCGCTGGAGCTGATCCCTGTGGCACGTGAGGTGACCCAGGCGCATCCGCAAGTGCATTTCGGCTATGGTGGGCGTGTGTTCAATGCCAACCCCGAGCTGCGCCATTCGATGCCCGGCACCTTTCTTGGCCACGACGCGCGCGAGGTGGTCGACATCGCTGGACAGTTGCTGGCGCGCGGATCGACGCCTACCCCTGAGTGATCGTACTGAGTACTGCATAAAGAACGAAACCATATAGTGCGTATTCCGTAGCGGCGCGATCACGCATTACGCACTACGAAACATATTTAGTTCACGATGCAGCGGTCAACAGCATGAGTATGGTCCCAGAGCGCTGGTAACGTATAAGGAGCAGGGAGTGTCGCTCAGTCAATCTCCTGGCTGGCTCGTGCGCGCGCAGACCGAGCGGGAAGTTCCCCACGGCGAAGCTTCCGCGCTGTTAGCCGCGTTGCGGCGAGCAGCACACGCCGACGCCCTATGGACAGGAGAGTCCGAGCCTCCGCGAACGCCTCTTTCGCTTTCAGAAGCATATCGGATCTGTTTTGAGATAACGCGCAAGCATTCACGCAGCTTCTTCTTGAGCACGCAGCTGCTGCCGCCCGAGAAGCGCCGGGCTGTTCGCGCCCTGTATGCCTTCTGCCGAACCAGCGACGATCTCGTTGATCAGCCGCAGGCGGATGCGATGCAAACATTGGCAGCCTGGGTGTCGTTGGTCCATGCACCCCAGCCTCCGCTCGACAACCCGGTGCTGCTGGCCTGGAACGACACAGCCGATCGCTACGCCGTGCCGCGGGCGTTGCCCGACGAGTTGCTGACCGGCATCGCGATGGATCTAACCGTCTCTCGTTATGAGACATTCGACGATCTGTGGCTGTATTGTTATCGGGTAGCGTCGGTAGTCGGTCTGATCGCTATGCAGATCATCGGCTACCGCGAGGGCGCCGTGAATTACGCTATCAAGCTGGGCGTCGCGCTTCAGATGACGAACATCTTGCGTGATATAGGCGAGGATGCGCAACGCGGGCGGATCTACCTGCCGCGAGAAGATCTCGATCGCTTTGGGCTGTGCGACGAAGATATTTTGAATCAACGCCACGATGAGGCTTTTCGGGCGCTTATGCGCTTCGAGATCGAGCGCGCCTATCGCCTGTACGAGGAAGCCTGGCCCGGCATTGCGCTGCTGAGCCCCGATGGGCAGCTGGCGATTGCGGCCGCGGCTGAGATCTATCGCGGCATTCTCGGCAAGATCGGTCGGAACGGCTACGATGTCTATGGGCGCCGCGCCTATGTGCCGCTGGCGCGCAAGCTGCTGCTACTCTGGTGCGCGCGCCGCCGGCTGCGGGCGGGCGCATGGTGACGGAGTGACGGGGTGACAAGCTGACGAGGTGAAACCTCTATAGCCGAGCAAGCGGCTAGAAAGACATCATCGATGAGCCGAAGCAAGCGTTCATACAGACGCATGACATCATCGAATCGCCCCGTCACCCCGTCACCCCCTCAGCTTGTCGGAGCCCGGCTGCTGAAGGCGATCCTGGTGGTGCTGTTCTTCGGCCCGCTGATCGCGCCGCTATTCCAGGCGACCAACCTGCCTTTGGCGGCCGATTCTGGCGCGCTGGCGCGCGATCTGCTCTCGCGCTACATCTGCCCGACACCGGCCAAATCGTATGTCGTGCTGGGGTTCCCGATGGCGGTCTGCGCGCGCTGCTGGGGGGCGACGATCGGGCTGTGGGTGGCATGGCTCGTGTTTCGAGCGAGCACGCGAGATAGTGGTTGTCCACTCGCCACGTCACCCACTCGCCCCCTCACGATTAGGTTGGTGGAAGCCTATCTCGAGCTCGTGTGGCCGCTACGGCTGCTGGTCGGCGCGCTGCCGTTCCTGCTATGGATCGCTGAGATCCGCTGGTGGCCGGCCGCGTCGTACTGGATGCTGCTGAATGGCGCCTTTGCCGGCTTTTGGGCCGGGCTGTTCTGCTGCTCGATCTGGCCGGGCCTGTTGCAGAGCAGAACATATGCTATGTGTGAAGCGTCATTCCATTGATGGACGTCTTCAGAGTATATCAGGCCTGATATGTCCGCCGCAGATAAGGAATTGACATGGCAGACAATAAGCGCGTGGTCGTCGCCGGGGCGACCGGAATGATCGGCAGGGAGCTTTGCAAGGAGCTGATCGCAAAAGGCTATCAGGTAGTGGTCTTCTCGCGCGATCCTCAGAAGGCGCGCCGGTCGGCGCCGGGGGCGGCTGAGTATATCGCCTGGAAGCCGGCAGACATCGGCCCGTGGGCCAGCGCGATCGATGGGGCGCACGCGGTGATTAATCTCGCCGGCGCGTCGCTGTTTGGCCAGCGCTGGACGGAGGCGTACAAACGCGCGATCATCGACAGCCGAGTGATCGGCACGCGCGGCCTGGTGCTGGCGATGGCCGAGGCCCACAATCGCCCGCAGGTGTTCATCGGCAGCTCCGCCGTCGGCTACTATGGCCCGAGCGGCGACCGCAAGCTCGATGAGAGCGCCCCGGCTGGGAACGACTTCCTGGCGCGGGAGGTATGCGTGCCCTGGGAGCGCGAGGACCAGAAGGCGGCCGAGCTGGGCATCCGCACGGTGATCTACCGTAGCGGCGTGGTGATCAATGGCCAGGGCCGCATGTCGCTGCCGATCGATCTGCGCGGGGCGTCGCTCTCGCGGCCGGGCGTGGTACTCAAAACCGAGGAGGGCGCTTTTCCGTTACTGGTGATGCCGTTCTACTTCTTCAGCGGCGGCCCGATTCTGCCTGGCACCCAATGGTTTGCCTGGATCCATCTTGCCGACACAATCGGGTTGCTGATGCTTGCGCTGGAGGATGAGCAGGTCCAGGGGCCGCTCAACGGCGTCGCACCCGAGACGCAGACCAACCGCGATTTCGCCAGAGCGATCGGCCGCGTGATGGGCCGGCCAGCATGGCTGCCGGTGCCGGGCTTCGCGATGAAGCTGTTGCTGGGCGAGATGGCCGACATGATCACCACCGGCCAGCGGGTCATTCCGAAGAAGGCCGAGGAATTGGGTTATCAGTTCAAATTCCCGACCAGCGAGCAGGCGATCTGGCAGATCCTGCGATCGTAGCGCGCCTCGCGCTGGAGTTGAGCGATGGGATGAACGGCACCTACATATATGTTCGCAGCGGTACTTTATCTTCCTTATGTTGTTCGTTTTTCGCTCTACGAGCGAAAAACGAACAACAGATGTGGTGAGAAGTATCATTATCGCCCGCGGTGGCGCGCCTTGGCCTTCTGGATCTTGAGCTGGCGCTTGTGATCGGCTTCGGCCTCGCGCTCGGCCCTGCTGAGCTGTTTGCGCATCCGTTTGTTCTGCTCCAACTGGAGCCTGAGCGCTTCCAGGGCTTGTGTCGAGCTGCCGCGCTGTGACAGCGCCCGCGCTGCCTGGCGGGCCGCCCGCTTGGGGTTGACTGTTCGGCGTTCGGCTGGTGCGATCTCGATCGCTACGCTGGCTTTCTCGAGCAGCCGAAGCGGCGGCAGCATCGGCTAATCGGCTGGCGTTGTGATGCGGTTCGTGCATTCAGCCCGCACCTGCCAGTCGTGTGGGGCAATTTTGGGCCGCGCCGTGGCCCAAAACTGCCCCACCCACTTGTTTTGCGACCGTTATGATCTGCCCGTTTTTTCCGCATCCTGTTGCGCGGCGCTCTACTGGTTCGGTATGGTCTCTGAATCCTCGCCGCGCGTCTTGCCGCCTAGGCCGCCATCGCTCATCTGCTGGGTGCGGCTGCCGCTCTTGCCCTTGCCGACGCTGCCAGGCGCCGGGACTTCGGTGTCGTCGACGGCGTCGATGCCCGAAATGTCGCCCACGGCGCGCACCTTGGCCCGCACGCTGCCAGTGCCGGATCCGCCGCCCGCGCCCCCGATGCCATCCACCGCGCCGACACTGGCGTTGCCAGCGCCGCTGTCTTTGCGCTTGGCCTCGCGACGCTCGTGCTTGTCGCCGATCGCATTATCCCGTTTCTGATCTGCTGCCATGCCCTCCGTCCTTTCCGATCCTCCTCAATCGCGAGGATATGCGACAGCATGCAGCACGGGCTGTGCCATCGTTAGGCATCCGGCAGCAGCACCATCTTCACGCCGCGCCGCTGCTCGAACAGGTCGAACGCCTGGCGCCACTCGGCCAGCGCGAACGTGTGGCTGATCAGCGGGCGCGTCTGAACTTTGCCCGTGGCCAGCAGTGTTAGCGCGCGAAGCCAGGCACTTGGGACGCTGGCGTTGCTGCCGGTGACGGTCAGCTCCTTGTAACACACCTGGTCCAGATCCCAGGCGACCGGCTTGCCAAACAGTCCGATCTGGGCGTACTGCCCGGCGCGTCGCACCAGCGTAAGCAGCTGCTGGGCGGCTGGCCCCGCGCCAGAGCACTCATATGCGATATCCGCGCCGCGACCCTCGGTCAGATCCGCGATCAGCTGGGCCGGGTCGTCGCGCTGGACATTCACTACGTGGTCGGCGCCGAGCTGCTGTGCCAGCGCCAGACGGTGCTCGTCGTGGTCGGTGCCGAGCAGAATGACCTGCGCCCCCGCGGCTTTGACGGCCTGGAGCGTGAGCAGGCCGATCGCGCCCGGGCCTGCGATCACGGCGATATCGCCGGGCAGCAGCTTGGGCAGCTCAAGCGCGCCGTGAACCACACAGGCCAGTGGCTCGGTCAGCGCGCCGGCCAGGTAGTCGACATTTTCGGGA
>DATFXE010000241.1:0-13776 GCA_035258585.1 Roseiflexaceae bacterium
GAGCAGCTTGTGCTCGAAGATCAGCACCGGGTTTGGGTCTTCGATCGCGGCCAGCAGCAGGCCCTTGGCATCGTAGGGTGTGGCCGGCTGGACGACCTTGAGGCCCGGAACGTGCGCGAACCAGGCCTCCAGGCTCTGGGAGTGCTGAGCGGCAGCACCGGTGCCCGAGCCGCCGGGGGCGCGCAGCACCATCGGCACGCTGGCCTTGCCGCCGAACATAAAACGAATCTTGGCGGCCTGGTTGACCAGCTGCTCCATGCTCAAGGTAATAAAATCGGAGAACTGGATCTCTGCGATCGGGCGCATGCCTGTCAGGGCCGCTCCGATCGCGGCGCCGGCGATGCCCAGCTCGGAGATCGGCGTGTCGAGCACGCGCTCGGGGCCGAACCGGTGGACCAGGTCGCCGGTCACGCCGAACGCGCCGCCGTAGACGCCGATATCCTCGCCGAGAATGAAGACGCGATCGTCGCGCTCCATCGCCTGGCACAGGCCCTCGCGGATGGCCTCGGCGTAGGAAAGCTCGCGTGTTGTGGTTGAAATCGTCACGACGAGACTTTTACTGCCTGAATGATGATAAATGCGGGTATATGAACATATCTGATGTGTGCCACCTTGTCTCCGTTATTTTTCACCATCAGAATTTACGCAATGATACGCCATGTTTCACGTTGTCATGTTGAACGAAGTGAAACATCTCATCGAAATTCCAAGATAACACTAGGAGTTACGTAGTTGGGAGGTTTGGAGGGCAAAGCCCTCCAAAGAACTCCTCTTTCCACCTACCCATGGCGGCTTTGCCGCCATGGGTAGGTGGAAATGAAGGTTCTCGGGGGCCTGTGGCCCCCGCACCCCCGCTAAAACGCCAACTGCGTAAGCCCTAAACACAAGGAGATGCTTCACTTCATTCACCATGACATGGTTTTTCACAGCAGCCATGTATCAACTCAGAACTCGCAACTCACAACTCCTAGTGCCCTTACAGGGCAGAGGCTGGGGACTTGAGGCTAGAGGCTTGTGTTCCTGATGCGATCGAGCCTTACGCCAAACCCGCAAAGCTATCTTGATTTTGCACTAGGCATACACCTCATCCTCCAGCCCGGCCGGGTCGGGGTCGGGGCTAGTGCGCGCGAACTCCACCGCCGCCTCGATCGCGGCCCTGGCATCGGTCTGGATCGCCTCGGATTCCGATTCCCTGAGCAGTTCCAGCTCGATCAGGCGGTTCTGGAGGCGTGCGATCGGGTCCCGCTGCTTCCACTCCTCGATCTCCTGCTGGCTGCGGTAGAGATTACGGTCGCTTTTTGAATGCCCACGCCAGCGGTAGGTCTTGGCTTCGATCAGAGTTGGGCCGCCGCCGCTTCTGGCGCGCGCCACGGCCTCGCGCGCGGCCAAGTAGACAGCAAAGAAATCGTTGCCGTCCACGGTCACGCCCGGCAGACCGTAGGCTGACGCGCGGTCGGCGATGTTGTCGATCGGAAAGGCGCGCTGGACATGCATGGACATAGCGTAGATATTGTTCTCACAGAAGAAGACAACGGGCAGCGTCCAGATCGCCGCCATGTTGAGCGCCTCGTGGAACGCTCCCTCGTTGGCCGCGCCATCGCCGAAGAACGTCAGGCAGACGCGCGGGTCGCGGCGCATCTTCAGGCTCAGGCCAACGCCAGTGGCGATCGGGATGCCGCCGGCCACGATGCCGTTGGCGCCCAGGTTGCCGCCCTCGACGTCGGCGATATGCATGCTGCCGCCGCGCCCGCGGCAGTAGCCGGTCTCCTTGCCCATGAACTCGGCCATCATCAGCTCGATCCGCGCGCCCTTGGCGATACAGTGCCCGTGGCCGCGGTGGGTCGAGAGGATATAGTCATCCGGCTGCAGCGCCGCGCACGCGCCGACCGCGCTGGCCTCCTGGCCGATCGAAAGATGCATGGTGCCGTGGATCATGCCGCGAATATAGAGCTGCTCGGCCTGCTCCTCGAACAGACGGATCAAGTGCATCTGGCGCAGGTAGTGTCGCAGTTGCTCGGCGCTCAGGCCGGCGGTGTCGGGGGCAGTGGGGGTGTCCAGGGTCATCAGTGTGCTCCGATAGAAAACAGCAGGCAGCTGAGCGCATGTTTGATTCTGACAAGGTGAGGGGGTGACGGAGTGAAATTGTAATAGAATGTCACCTCAGGATCTTATACAGCGAGGGCGTCATGGCCACCGGCTTGCTGGCCGTCGTGCTGCTGTCGACTGCGATCACCAAGTCGGGCTTGGTCGCCATTGGCATCTCCGTGAGAGGGACTGGGGATCGGGGATTGGGAGCGGCGGAAGCCGCAATCTCCCAATCCCCGATCCCCATTACCCTACCTCTAATCTATCTCCACCGCCACGCGCAGCGCGCCGCCGGCATAATCGGCGGCCATTGCGAAGGCGGCGTTGGTCTGTTCCAGTGGGAAGCGGTGCGTGACCAGCCAGTCGAGCTGGACCAGGCCGCGCCGCACCAGCGCCAGCGCGCGCGGGTAGACGTGCGCCGCGCGCCGCACCGGGCTGATCGTGATCGCCTTGCGGCGCAGCAGGCTGGTGTGCAGCACGACGTTGTCATCCGGCTGGATGCCCACCAGCACCATTCGCCCGCCGATGCGCGCCATCTCGATCGCCTGCTGCGGCGTGGCCGACGAGCTGGCAGCCTCGAATGCCACATCGACGCCGCGGCCGCCGGTTCGCTCCAGCAGGTCGCGCACTGGCTCGGCCGGGTCGAGCGTTGCCGTCGCGCCGGCGCGGATGGCGGCCTCGCCCCGGTACGCCAGGCGGTCGGTGGCGTAGATCTCCGTTGCGCCGGCCGCGCGCAGCAGCTGGATGATCAGCAGCCCGACCCCGCCGCAGCCGATCACCGCGGCCGTCTCGCCCACCCGCAGCCTGCCGAAGTCGAGCGACTTGACCGCGATGCACAGGGGCTCCAGCATGGCTCCGCCGACAAACGACAGCTCGGGCGGCAACGGGAAGAGCGAGTGAGCCGGGAAAGCCATAAACTCCTGGATCGCTCCATCCACCGGCGGCGAGCTGCAAAAGCGCACATGCGGGCACAGGTTCGGGTGGCCATGCTGGCATTGCTCGCATGTGTCGCACGAGATGCCAGGCTCGACCGCCACACGCGCGCCGGCCGCGATGCCCTGGACATGTTGGCCGATTGCGACCACCTCCGCGGCAAACTCGTGGCCGATCACCATCGGCGCGGGCAGGTGCATGCCGTGATCGTAGTAGTGCAGGTCGCTGCCGCAGATCGTGCAGGCGCGCACCCGCAGCAGCACCTCACCCGCTCCGATCGTCGGCGTGGGACGTTCCTCGATCCGAATGTCGCGATGGCCGTACAGCACGGCGGCGCGGTGGGTCAAGTTCTGACCCTTCGCTGCGCTCAAGGGCTTGGTTTTGAGTTCTGAGTTCTGAGTGGTCCTCACAATTTTCTCACACAGCTAGAGATCAGACAGCCAGGGCATTTTAGCCTTCGGCAGAGCGGTACTTTACTTCTGTTGTTCTCCGGTTTATCGCTCGCAGAGCGATAAACCGGAGAACAGACCAATGGTAGTACCTTGCAGCCGCAGGCAAATAGCGCTTTGGATGAGCTGCCGAGCCACTAACGCGAATCAATGGATCATTCCATGACCACCAGCGCCTTCAGCCCCTGGCCGGGGTTGGCGGTCAGCCGCAGCGCTTGGGCGGCCTGGGCGAGCGGGAAGCGGTGCGTGATCAGCCGCTCTGTGTCCAGCGCGCCTTCTTGTAATAGCTCCAGCGTCCGGCGAGTCTCGTGCGGTCCGCAGGAGTAGGATGCGCGTAGCGTTATCTCCTCGAAGAACAGCCGGTTAGGCGCCAGATCCAGCACGGTGTCGGGGTCGCTGGGCCCGTATAGCATCACAGTTGCACCAGGGCCAGCCAGATCGAGCGCCAGCCTCAGCGCCGGCAGCTTGCCGACCGCGACAATCACCACGTCGGCGAGGCGGCCGTCGTTGGCTGCGCGCAGCGCGGCGGCAGCATCGCCGGCGTCGACGTCGATCGCGGCGTCGGCGCCGAACTCACACGCCAGCTGGAGCCGCGCCGCGATCCGGTCGGCCACGAAGACCCGCGCCGCGCTCCAGCGGCGTGCCAGCGTCGCCATCACCAGCCCGTTGAAGCCCGCGCCAACTATTGTCACGCTATCGCCCGGCGCGATCTCGGCCCGGTCCAGCGCGCGCACGCAGCAGCCGACTGGCTCGATCAGCGTGGCCTGCTCGAAGCTCATGCCGTCGGGCAGCTTCAGCACGTCCAGCGCCACCTGCTCGGCCGGCACGCGGACATACTCGGCCATGCCGGCCGGGTCGAGCCGAGTGCGCTTGAACGTGGCGCAGAGCGTCTGGTGGCCGCGCCGGCAGTGGTGGCACTCCAGACAGGGCACATGGTGGTGGACGAACACGCGATCGCCCGGCGCGAAATAATCCACGCCAGCGCCCACCTCAGCCACTGAGCCAGCCGGCTCGTGGCCGATGAATAGCGGGGCGCGCGGGCGCATATACCATTCCATCACGTCGCTGGCGCACACGCCGCAGGCGGCCACGCGCACCAGCAGCTCGCCCGGCCCGGCGCTGGGCCGCGGCGCCTCGACCACCCGCACGTCGTCGTTGCTGTAGTACTGGACTGCTTTCATGATCGCCTGTTGTCCGTTGTTAGTTGTCAGTTATCAGAGATACTGATAACTGACAGGACTTACGCAGTACCCTAGATGTGGTCGGTCGCAGCGGTACTTTATCTTCTTTTTTTGTTTTTCGTTTTTGCGCTCGTAGAGCGCAAAAACGAAAAACAGATAAAATGGGAAGTACCATGCTGCCGCAGGCGAAACGGCGTTTGAGTAGCGCACTGCGCAAGTCCTGTAACTGATAATTGATAACCGCCTACTGAAGATTGAGAAAATCCTGCTGAAAGAACTGGTCGGAGATCGGCCCGACCGGGCGGCCCTTGACCGCGACGGCATAGATCTGGCGTAGCAGCGGCATGGCGTTCGGTGGCAGCACCCCGCGCTCGATCAGCTGTTCGATGGCCGGGGCGATCGTCAGCGTCGCGTCGAGGCCCTCGACTGACTCGCCGGCCATCTGATCGGCGGCCTCCTCGGGATCCACGCCCATGCCAAGTAGCCGGCCCATACGCGAATTGCGTCCGCCCTGGGTGGTCACATACAGGTCGCCCGCGCCAGGCAGGCTGAAGACCGTCTCCAGGCCGCCGCCCAGGAGCTGGACCAGCTGGGCGGTTTCGGCCAGGCCCTGGGCGAAGAACGCCGCCGCATGGTTGTGCATAGCCGCATTGCCCTCCGGCCCGCCCGAGGCTTCGAGCAGGCCCGGAATGAGCCCGACGCCCAACGCATAGACATTCTTCATGGCTACGCAGACCTCTACGCCGACGATGTCGGTCGAGGTCCAGATGTGGTAGTAGCTGGTCGCGAACAGCGGCGCCAGATAGGCTAGCGTCGCGGCGTCGCGGCAGGTGAAGACCACGGCAGTCTGGCGGCGAGCAGCCAGCTCGCCGGCGATCGAAGGGCCGCCGATCGCCGCAATCGGCACGCCGGAGCGCAAGTCATGGGGCCACTCATCGGCGAGAACATCCGGGAAGATCCGCAGGTCGCCGTTCGCGCCGGCCGCCAATCCTTTGGTGACCATCAGGACGCGCTGGCCTGGCCGCAGGTGTTCGGCCAGCACGTGACCGGCCCAGCGCACCCCGCGCGAGTTGACTCCCAGCGCCACCACATCGGCGCCCTCGATCGCGGCCGCAGCCTCGCGGAAAGCATATGGTTGCACGCCGGGCGGCAGTATGCGCCCCAAGCGCGCATGCGTTCCATCGGCTTTGCAGCGCGCGATGATCGCGTCGTCGAGATGGGTGCCGATCAAGCGGATGTCATGCTGATTGTCGGAAAGCGGGTAGGTCAGCGCCGTGCCCATCACGCCCGCGCCAAGCACCGCAATACGCGCCATTTGGAAGGTCTCCTTTCTGATAGCGCGATCTTAGCCGAAAGTAGGAAGTGGGTCAAGCTGTGGTACTATGATAGAGCAACACTCAGATTTCACGACTTACGCAGTCAGCGTTTGCAGGGAGGTTTGGAGGGACCGGGTACCCTCTGGGTGTCCCTCCAAAATCGCCGCTTTTGGTCGGTCTCGGCCACATTCGTGGCCGAGACCGGCCAAAAAAGGGAGATCTCGGGGGCGGTGCAACCGCCCCCGAACCCCCACCACGTAAGTCCTCTCAGATTAGACTTCAGGCCGCCTACGTGGCCTAATGGGGCGGCTTGCTCAACCTTGAGATAGAGTGTATGGACCAGCTTATCTCAGAGCTACGCGCGCAAGTTCGCGGCGACGTGCGCTTCGATCCGGTCTCGCGAGCGCTGTACGCCACCGACGCCAGCATTTACCAGATCGAGCCGCTCGGCGTGGTGCTGCCGCGCGACGAGCAGGATGTCGCCGCGGTGCTGCGGCTGGCACGCCGGCACAGCGTGGCGGTGCTGCCGCGCGGCGGCGCCACCAGCCTGGCCGGGCAGACGGTCGGCCGCGCCATTCAGCTTGATTTCACGCGCTATATGCACAGGCTGCTCGAAGTAAACGCGGCCGAGGGCTGGGCCTGGGTCGAGCCGGGGCTGGTGCTGGATGAGCTGAACGCGCTGCTGGCGCCATATGACCTCAAGTTCGCGCCGGATGTCTCGCCTGGCAATCGCGCCACGATCGGCGGGATGATCGGCAACAACTCCTCGGGTATGTATTCGCTGGTCTACGGCAAGACGATCGATCATGTGCTGGAGCTGAAGGTTATGCTGGCCGATGGCAGCGTCACCACGCTTGGCCCGCTCGATGAGGATGGGCTGCGCGCGAAGCTGGTGCTCGACAGCCTGGAGGGCCGCGCCTACCGCACCGTCCGGCGCCTGGGCCGCGAGCTGGCCGGCGAGATCGAGCAGCGCTTCCCCAAAGTGCTGCGGCGGGTCGGCGGGTATAACCTGGATGCCTTCGTCCTGGCCTCACCAGAGAACCAAGAACCAAGAACCGAGAACCATCTCAATCGGAGTGGTTCTCAGTTCTCGGTTCTCGGTTCTAAGGGTCAGCAGCAGTTCAATCTATCCAACTTGATCGTCGGCTCCGAAGGCACACTGGCCGTGATCCTTGCCGCCAAGATCCGGCTGGTGCCGCGCCCGAAGCATACCGCGATCGACGTGGTCCATTTCGACGCGCTCGACGACGCGCTTGACGCGGTGCTGCCCTGCCTGGCGTGTGGGCCAGCGGCCGTGGAGCTGATGGACGATATCCTGCTCGACCTGACGCGCGACTCGCGCGAGTACGCCAGGCACCTGGCCTCGTTTCTGCAAGGCCGCCCGCGCGCCGTGCTTCAGGTTGAATTCTTTGGCGAAACACAGGCTGAGGTGATCGCCAGACTCGATCAGCTGGAGCGACACTTGCGCGAGCATACGCGCGCCGTCGCATTCACGCGCGCGCTCACGGCGTCCGAGAAATCGCCGATCCTGCAGGTGCGCAAGGCCAGCATGCCGCTGCTCCAGAGCATGTCGCCCGATCGCAAGCCCGAGACGTTTGTAGAGGATTCGGCGGTCGCGCCCGAGAAGCTGGGCGACTACATCCGCCAGTTCCGCGCGATCGTCCACGCGCACGACGTACAGGTGTCGTTCTATGGCCACGCCAGCGTCGGGCTGATGCACGCGCGGCCGCTGATCAACCTCAAGGACCCGGCCGACATCGCCAAGATGCGCTCGATCGCCGAGCAGATCAAGGATCTGTCGATCGAGTTTGGCGGCGCGCTCTCGGGCGAGCACGGCGATGGGCTGGCGCGCTCGGAGTTCAACCGCGAGCTGTTCGGTGAGAAGCTGTACGAAGCTTTCCGCGAGGTCAAGCGCACATTCGACCCGCACGGCGTGCTCAACTCCGGCAAAATCGTCGACGCACCGCCAATGGATGCGAACCTGCGCTACGGCGCCGATTACCGCGTCACCCTGCCGCTCGAGACGCACTTCCGCTTTCGCGACAGCGGCGGGATCGCCGGCGCGGCCGAGCTGTGCAATGGCAACGGCCTGTGCCGCAAGACCGCGAGCGGCACCATGTGCCCCAGCTACATGGTTACGCGCGACGAGCAGCACTCGACGCGCGGACGGGCCAACGCGCTGCGCATGGTGCTCTCGGGCGCGCTGGCCCCGGCCGAGCTGGCGAGCGAGCGCATGCGTGAGGTGATGGACCTGTGCATCGAGTGCAAGGGGTGCACTGCCGAATGCCCCTCGCGCGTGAATATGACGCGTCTCAAAGCCGAGTGGCTGTCGCACTACCACGCCGCCAACGGCGTCCCGCTGCGCTCGCGCCTGTTCGGTCACATCCGCCTGGTCAACCAGATCGGCAGCGCGCTGGCGCCGCTCTCGAACTGGGCGCTGGGGCTGCCGGGCCTGAGCCCGCTGAACGAGCGACTGCTGGGCATCAGCCGGCAGCGGCGGCTGCCGTATTTCGCGCGCGAGCCGTTCGATCGCTGGTTCTGGCGTAGGGAGTCGGGAGTTGGGAGTTGGGGGTTGGCAGATCCACTCCTAACTCCCAACCCCCAACTCCCAACCCCCACGGTCGTGCTTTTCCCCGACACCTTCACCAACTACAACGACCCGGGGATCGGGCGGGCGGCGGTGCGGGTGCTGGAGGCGGCCGGCTACGAGGTGCTGCTGCCGCGGCGGCCGATCTGCTGCGGGCGGCCGATGATCTCCAAGGGTCTGCTAGCTGAGGCCAAAGCGCTGGCGCATCAGCAGATGGAGTGGCTGGCGCCCTACGCCCAGGCTGGCCTGCCGATCGTCGGGCTGGAGCCAAGCTGCATCCTGACCTTTCGCGACGAGTACCCGGACCTGCTCGACGACCCGCGGAATCCCGACGTAGGGAGGGGCGCCGAGGCCTTAGCGCGGCAGTCGTTTCTAATCGACGAGTTCCTCGTTCGTGAGGCTGGAGGCTTGAGACTTGGGCCTTGGAAATCGAGCTTAAGAGTTAATGACCAGCAATCGAGCGGTCCACAAGCCTCAAGCCCCCAGCCTCAAGTCTCATTTTTACTGCACGGTCACTGCCACCAGAAGGCGCTTGTCGGCACAGCGCATGCGCTGGCGCTGCTGCGCATGATCCCAGGCGTCGAGGCGCGCGAGGTCGATAGCGGCTGCTGCGGTATGGCCGGCTCATTCGGCTACGAGGCCGAGCACTACGCGATCTCGCAGGCGATCGGCGAGCGCGCGCTGTTCCCGGCCGTCCGTGCGCTCGCGCCCGAGTCCCAGGTGGTGGCCATGGGCACGAGTTGCCGCCAGCAGATTGCGGATGGGACCGGAAGGCGGGCGCGGCACCTGGTGGAGGTTCTGGCGGATGCGCTGGCATAGATACTCTGTGCAAACACTTGTACTGTATTAGGACTTACGCAGTTGGCGTTTTAGCGGGGGTCACCCAGAGGGTACCCGGGGCTTGCGGCCCCCGAGAAGCTTCTTTTCCGCCCACCCGTGGCGGCTTTGCCGCCACGGGTGGGCGGAAAGAGGAGTTCCTTGGAGGGCAAAGCCCTCCAAACCTCCCAACTGCGTAACTCGTATGTATGTTAAAATATGGCTTCGTATAACAATGCTCGTATCGATAAGGATTAAGTATGAACACAGTAACAGTTTCACCTAAATTCCAAGTCGTTATTCCTCGAGAGATTCGCGAATCGCTCGGTCTCCAGCCAGGTCAGAAAGTGCAAGTGTTGCAGTATGAGAACCGGATTGAGTTCATTCCACTGCGCCCGATTGAGCAGATGCGTGGCTTTCTAAAAGGTATTGACACGACGATCGAACGGGAGCCAGACAGGTTATGAATGTCGTCGACTCGTCAGCATGGCTCGAATACTTCGCCGATGGGCCAAATGCGCCATCATTCGCGCCAATCATCACTGATCTTGATCATCTGATCGTGCCGGTCATCAGTATCTACGAAGTTTTCAAACGAGTACTCCAGCAACGTAGCGAAACAGCGGCGCTTCAGGCTGTTGCGGTCATGAATCAAGGTCAAGTGATCGATCTTAATCAGACACTAGCGCTCAGCGCCGCCAAATTGTCAGCCGATCTAAAGTTGCCTATGGCCGACAGCCTTATACTTGCTACCGCTCGCGCCTATGGCGCCACGCTGTGGACGCAGGACGCCGATTTTAAGAGTGTGACAGACGTTCAATACATCGCGAAGAAATGAATGGGCGAAATGAAAAGCGTCTTCTTCCTTGGCCCCAGCCACCTGGAGCTGCGCGAAGTCCGCATCCCAGAGCCTGGCCCCGGCGAGGTGGTCGTCAAGGTCGAGGCCGCGCTGACCTGCGGCACCGATCTCAAGGGCTATGTGCGCGGCCACCGGCTGTTCGTGCCGCCAATGCCGTTCGGCCACGAGTTTGCCGGCCTGATCAGCGCGGTTGGCGCGGGCGTGGCGGGCTGGCGTGAGGGTGACGCCGTGACGGCGGCCAACTCCGCGCCGTGCAACGCCTGCTTCTACTGCCGGCGCGGCCGCCAGCAGCTGTGCGAGGATCTCGACAATCGCTTCAACTGGGGCGCGTTCGCCGAGTACATCTGCGTGCCGGCGCATATCGTCGCCCAGAATATGCATCGTGTGCCGGCCGGCCTACCGTTCGCGCAGGCGGCATTGATCGAGCCGCTGGCCTGTGCGCTGCATGGCGTGCGCGACGCCGGAATTCAGCTTGGCGACACCGTCGCGATCATCGGCGCCGGGGCGCAGGGCCTGATGCAGGTGCAGCTGGCGCGAGCGAGCGGCGCAGCACAAGTGATCGTGGTTGGCCGGGCGCATGGGCGATTAGAGCGCGCGCGCCGGCTTGGCGCGCACGTCACAATTAGCACGCTGGATGGTGACCCGATCGCGCTCGTGCGCGAGCTGACCGGCGGGCGCGGCGCAGACGTGACGATTGAGTCGGCCGGCAGCGCGGCCACATGGCAGCTGGCGCTGGCGCTGACACGTGCGGGCGGGACGGCGCTGATGTTCAGCGGGCTTCCTGGTGGCACTGAGGTGGCGTTCGACGCTACTCGCCTGCACTACCAGGAAATCACGGCCAAGGGCTGCTTCCACCACACGCCGCGCCTGGTCGAGCAGGCGCTAGGGTTACTAGCGGCCGGCGTCGTCGATGGCGCTGCGCTGATCGACGGCCAGATTGGGCTGGACCAGCTCGAAGATGGCCTCCAGCGCATGGCGCGCAGCGAGGCGATCAAGCTAGAAGTCATTCCATAAGGCAAGGTTCAATTCGAACACAATCAGCTTGACAGTTGGGGAGGTGTGGAGGGCCTTCGGCCCCTCCACACCTCCCCAACGGTGGGGGTTTGGGGGCGGCGCAGCCGCCCCCAAACCCCCACCCAAAGTGTAAAGTATGTTTGAAACATGCCTAAGGCAAGGTTCGGCGTAAGTTGTCAGTTATCGTAGGGGCGAGGTCACCTCGCCCCTACGATAACTGATAACTGCAAACGACCACACGCGAAAGCTGATGTGAGACGATGCGTATCGAGCGAGCGACCAACGAGACTTGCGGCACGGCGGCCGGCGCCGTGGTGGCGATCGACGTGATCCGCGCGTTTACCACCGCCGCATTCGCGCTGGCGGCCGGCGCGCGCGATATTGTGCCAGTGGGCACGGTCGAGGAGGCGCTCGCCCTGCGCGCGCGCTTCCCTGGAGCGCTGGCCATGGGCGAGGTCGGCGGCTACCCGATCGACGGCTTCGATTTCGGCAACTCGCCCAGCGCGCTCCTGGGGCAGAATCTCAGCGGGCGGCGCGTAATCCAGCGCACCAGCGCCGGCACGCAGGGCCTGGTGCGCAGCCTCAAGGCCGACATGCTCTTCGCGGGCAGCTTCGTCTGTGGGGCAGCCACGGCGCGCGCGATCGCGCGCAGCGCGCCCGAATCGGTCACGCTGGTCGCCACCGGCGTATTCCCCGGTCGGGATGGCGATGAGGATATCGCCTGCGCCGATTACCTGGCCGCGCTGCTGCGTGGCGAGCCGATCGACATCGCCGCGCTGCTGCGTCGCGTGCGCGATTCCCATTCCGGTCGGCTGTTCGCCGACCCGTCCGATCCGGTCTTTCCCCCCAGCGACCTGGACCTGTGCGTGGATGTGGATCGCTTCGACTTTGCGCTACACGTCGAGCGGCGCGACGGGCTGCTGGTGATGGAGGCAGTGTGAATTAGCGAAATGTCTGTCGCTCCTCGCCTGGCTTGTATGGACGCAACGAGAATGCCGACCAGGTGTCGTCGACCGAGATCAAATTGATCCACTTGAGATCGAGAGAGCGCAGCGCGTCCCAGCCTTTGTCGCGCGTCAGATCGGTCTGGATCTTCGACGTGCCCTTGGGAAAGGTGATCCACAGTGTACCGCTGGGCTTGAGCGCTGCCCTGACTTGCGCTATCACCTGCTCCAGCTCGGCCTGGTTCTTGACGAAGAGCTGCACCCAGTCGAAACTCTGACCCAGTTGCTCCATGACCTCGACATCCTCAGGCACTGGCTGCAAGCTATCCAGATAGCCATCCGGCGCGTTAATAATCGCCGCATGCTGTCCAGGCTTGAGCTTCATCTTCTTGACGAGCGGGTTATCGGTCATAGCATGTCCTCCAAGGAAGCTTTGGGCTAGCTAAACTTTGTGTTGGGGGTGCAGGGCGGCGAAGCCGCCCTGCACCCCCAACACTGGCTCAGAAGGGTAGGTAAGGAAGGGCTGCGCCCTTCCTAATGCCTTTTCTGGTGGTCGTGCTGGCGGCTTTGCCGCCAGCACGACCACCAGAAAAAATCTGCTCTGGGGGCGGGCTTTGCCCGCCCCCAGGCCCCACCTCTAAAGTGATACCTACCCTTGTGAGCCCACTACTGGGGAGTCTGGAGGGTCCCGACTACCCTCTGGGTGCCCCCTCCAGACCTCCCCAACAGCCACCTTTAGCTGTTTATACAGCGAGTCAATAGTTAACCTTTACGATTATACAGCATGCCTCTGATATTGCCTGAGCGCATCGGGCAGCTCATCCAGCGAATCCAGCCGAATGTGCGCCTGGGCTGCTTCGGGTCGCCTGGCATGCAGGTAGCCCCACGGCCCGCGGCGCAGGAATACCGCAAGCATACCGGCCGCAGCTGCCGGCACCATGTCGTTATCCACCCGGTCGCCGACATACGCGATGCTGGATGCTGGCACTCCCACCAGCGCCGCAACGCGCGCGAAGAACTCCTGCGAGGGCTTCTCCACCCCCCAGCCAGCCGAGGAGGCGATGAAATCGATGGGCAGATCCATCCCATGCAGCAGCTCCTCGACCCCCTCGGGCTGATTGCCGGCCAGGCCGATCCGGTAGCCTTCGCGCCGCAGCGCTTGTAGGCATGGCAGCGCGTCGGTGTAGAAATCTGACAGGTCGAAGTGCTCAGTATGCCCGGCCGCCGCGCGGGCCGCCCGCTCGCGCGCCAGATCAATGCCTGGGCGCAGCAGCTCGAAGACGCGCCGGTGGTGCTCACCGCGCTCGATCACTCCTCCCAATACTGCGAAGAAGGTCAGGTGCGGTATTCCCAGCCAATCGGCCCATGCGGCCCACTGGCGCGTCTCATCCACCAGCGTCTCGCCGATGTCGAAGAACACTACCTGGATGGTCATGCCTCATTCCTTTCGACTAGAGCCTGTTCATATATTGTCGCACTGATTCTTTATCACCAAGGTGCCTTGGTCAACTTTTTGGTCACCGCTCTACTGATCCGTACATAGACACGGAATATTCTTTCTGGGGGTTCGGGGGCGGCCGGGTGCCCTCTGG